>PHEM01000372.1 GCA_002842935.1 Alphaproteobacteria bacterium HGW-Alphaproteobacteria-13
CCGCGCCTCTTCGCGCGTCAGATTGTCGACCACCTGCGGAATCACGTCGCCCGCGCGCTGGACGACGACGCGGTCGCCGGGCCGCACGCCCAGCCGCGCGATCTCGTCGCGGTTGTGCAGCGTGACGTTCGACACCACCACGCCGCCGACCGTCACGGGCGTCAGCCGCCCCACGGGCGTCAGCTTGCCGGTGCGCCCGACCTGTATGTCGATGGCTTCGAGCGTGGTCTGCGCGCGCTCAGCGGGGAATTTATGCGCGATCGCCCAGCGCGGCGCCTTGGCGACGAAGCCCAGCCGCGCCTGCCAGTCGAGCCGGTCGACCTTATAGACGACGCCGTCGATGTCATAGGGCAGCTCGGCGCGCTTCGCCTCGATCGCGGCATAATGCGCCAGCACCTCGGCCACGCTGTCGAAACGGCGCAGCAGCGGGGACACGGGGATGCCCCAGCTTTCGATCCGCCGCATCATTGCATATTGCGTCGCCTCCGGAAGCCCGCTGACCTCGCCCCAGCCGTGCGCGAGGAAGCGCAAGGGCCGCGACGCCGTGATGCCCGCATCCTTCTGCCGCAGCGAACCCGCCGCCGCGTTGCGCGGATTGGCGAACTGGCGCGCCTTTTCGGGATCGTCCGCCTCGGCGAGCAGGCGGGCGTTGAGCTGAGCGAAATCCGCCTTGGCCATATAGACCTCGCCGCGAATCTCGAAAACGTCGGGAATATCCGTCGTCCCCGCGAAGGCGGGGACCGCTGGCACTCCGCTATTTCCTCCAGCGGCCCCCGCCTTCGCGGGGGCGACGAGAGTCTCCGGAATATCGGCGATCGTCCGCACATTGGCCGTCACATCCTCGCCCACCGTGCCGTCGCCGCGCGTCGCGGCCTGCACCAGCACGCCCTTTTCATAGCGCAGCGAACAGGACAGGCCGTCGATCTTGTCCTCCGCCGTCAGCGCGACGGCCTCACCTTCGCCCAGGTTCAGGAAGCGCCGCACGCGCGCCACGAATTCCTCGACATCCTCGGCCGCGAAGGCGTTGTCGAGGCTCATCATCCGCACCGCGTGCGCGACCTTGGCCAGCGGCGACGCCTCGACGGCGGCGCCGATCAGCCGGCCCGGACTGTCGGCGCGGACCAGGTGCGGGAAGGCTTCCTCCAGCGTATTGTTGCGCCGGACGAGCGCGTCATAATCCGCGTCCGAAATCTCCGGGCTGTCCTCCGCATGATACAGCTTGTTGTGGCGCGCGATCTGCTTCGCCAGCCGCATCAGTTCATTGGCGGCCTCGGCCTCCGAAAGCGTTTTCATGCCCCTGCCCTAAACATGCGCCAGCGCCTCCGGCACCGCATCGCGCCCGAATATCTGCGCATAGCGGTCGATGGCGAAGCGGTCGGTCATCCCCGCGATATAATCGCCGATGTGGCGGACCGTCGCCGTCTCGCCTTCGGGCAGGCGCGACGACCAGTCCGCGCCCATCCGCCGCGGATCGTCGGCATAGGCCGCGAACAGGCCCGCGACGACCTGTTTCGCCGCCTCCGCCGCCGCAAGCTGCGACGGATGGTGATAGAGATTCGCATACATGAAGCGCTTGAGTTCTCGCTCCTTCGCCGCCAGTTCGGCGGAAAAGCCGCCGAGCGTGCGCCCCGCCGCGCGCACATCCGCCACGCATCCGACACCCGCGTCGCGGACGGCGGCGCGCGTCGCAGCGATCACGTCATTGACCATCACCCCGATCTGGTCGCGCACCAGTTCGCGCAGTTGCCGGTCGCGCGGCGCGCCGGGAAAACGCCCCTCGACGGCGCGGAAATTGGCGGCGACGAAGGGCTGCTCCATCAACTGGTCGATATCGAGCAGCCCCGCGCGCAGCCCGTCGTCGATGTCGTGATTGTCATAGGCGATGTCGTCGGCGACCGCCGCGACCTGCGCCTCCAGACTGGCATGACTCGTCAGGTCGAGCGGAAAGTCGCGGTCGATCTCGCGCAACGCCCATCCGGGATGGCGCACGGGACCATTATGCTTGGCCAGCCCCTCCAGCGTCTCCCACGTCAGGTTGAGACCGTCGAACAGCGGATAGGGGCATTCGATCCGCGCCAGCGTCCGCAGCGTGTGGCCGTTATGGTCGAAGCCGCCATGGTCCATCATCGCCGCCTTCAGCGCATCCTCGCCCGCATGGCCGAAGGGCGGATGGCCGATATCGTGCGCGAGGCACAGCGCCTCTGTCAGATCCTCGTTCAACCCCAGCGCGCGGGCGATGCCGCGTCCGATCTGCGAAACCTCTATGCTATGCGTCAGGCGGACGCGGTAATGGTCGCCGTCGGGGGCGACGAACACCTGTGTCTTGTGGCGCAGGCGGCGAAAGGCGATCGAGTGGATGACGCGGTCGCGGTCGCGCTGGAAATCGTCGCGCGGCCCGCGCACGACGCGCCCCGGTTCGGGGTGAAGGCGGCCCCGGCTGTCGCCCGGATGGCTGGCGCAGGCAGCGAGGGTCATGGGAGGCCACCCCGCGCTGAATCAAGACCGCATCCCCGAGCGAAGCCGAGGGGCTTGTTCGAGCGCAGCGAGAACCTGCACCGTCGCAGCCTCGACTTCGCTAGGCATGACCCCTCGTCTTCGCTCGGGGATGCGGTGTTTGGATTTATGCCCTGATACTCCACCAGCGTCATTTGACGGGATCGACGGTCTGCCCGGCCTCGCTGTTGAAGAGGAAGCCGTCGCCCCCCGCTTTCTTGTAGCTCGCGAGCCAGTCCTGCGCGGCCTTGCGGTCGGCGAACGGCCCGACCAGCAGGCGGCGCGTGCGGCCCCATTCCGCCGTCGCCCCGGCCTTGCCCTTGAAGATGTCGGGGCTTTTCTTCGCGAAGCGGTTAAAGTCGAACGCCAGCGCCTTTTCGTTCGCCCCCGTCGCGATCTGCACCCACAGGCGCGCGGGGTTCGCCTTTTTCTGCGCGGCCTCTTCCTTCGCCTTGGCGTCGGCTTCGGCCTTCGCCTTGGCGGCGGCGGCCTCCTTTTCACGCTTCGCGGTCTCGGCAGCCTCGGCGCGGCGCTTTTCCTCCTGAAGGCGCATCAGCACATCGGCGCCGATCGCATCGTCGGGGCGAGTCAGTTCCTCGGGCGGAATCTCGATCGACCCGGCGATTTCGGCCAACGACGCCAGCGGCGCGGCG
>PHEM01000373.1 GCA_002842935.1 Alphaproteobacteria bacterium HGW-Alphaproteobacteria-13
GATATGCCGGGCGGGAAGACGTGGTGCTTTTTGACATTTTGGTTTGCGAGGCAGGCCGCTATAGAAAGCCCCGGTCCCGACTATTTCGCAGCTCGATATCCGACATGCGCGTCGAACCCCGCCTGATCCAAACACGGGCTTTCCCTCCGTTCCCCGGCTTTATGTCGACGTCGCGCGGATCAATGTTGTTGTCCCGCGCCCAGTCATCTGCATCCTTCTGCGAGCCGAACTCGCCAACTTCGTCAAAGTCGAAACCGCTCATTCTCCTGACTCCTTATTGATTGGGTCGTTCCGATCGTCGGTCTTGGGCCCTGTCGGTGCCGGCGCCGTGTCGACGGTCTTCTTGTCGGCGCCCGATGGGGCGAGCTGGATGCCGTCTTCCCAAGGGGTCCCGGTGAATTCAGGTTGCCCTTCAACGTAGGAGACAGTTGCGCCTGCCGTTGACCGTACATAGCGCACGACATCGAGGATCGTCTTGTTCGTCCAATTGTCGCTGTTCCCGACGATCGCCTGCCCAAGCGCCCTGCCCAGTCGCGCATCGAGGCCGCCGCCCTTCTCCTTGATGTCGATCGCGTAGACGTCCAGCTGATACCCCTCAACATAGGGGAACAGGCACATCGTAATCATCAGCTGCTGAGATCCTCGAACCTTCCTGACGGCCGAGCTGATCCAAACGGCTCCATCGCAGCGAGCCTGCTTGATAGTCGATAGCTGGGAAGTCGAAACAAACCCCGCATAAGGGCTGTTCTCGAATGGATTGACCAGCGTGAAGCGCCCGGGCTTTTCGGGTGCGGGACCCATGACGATCGGCGTCACGGTGTTCGATTTCGAGATGTTCGGGTTTATGCCGTCCTGAAGGATTCGGATCATCTCCGCGCGCTTCATCGGAGTTTTGAAATCGAAGATGTGGTTGTTGATTGCCGCTGAGAAGTGACCCGGTAAGGGCATAAATTTCCACTGAGAAGTGACCCATGTTGAACTCGCCCCTGGCTTTGACGAGCGAGGGGTCAAGGAGTGTTAGACATGGCATTATTGAGCGTAATCCGGCGCTGGCATTACCGCGATCATCTATCGATCCGGGAGATTGTGCGACGCACGGGATTGTCCCGTAATACGATCCGTAAATATCTGCGGTCAGATACGATCGAGCCGCAGTTCAAGGCATCTGAGCGGCCGAGCAAGCTGGATCCGTTCGCGGAGCGGCTGTCGGCCTGGTTGCAGCGGGAGATGGCTCGCTCGCGCAAGCAGAAGCGCACGGTCAAGCAGTTGCACGCCGATCTGGTGAGCCTGGGGTATGACGGTTCCTATGGCCGTGTCGCCGCCTTCGCGCGGGCATGGCGCGATGAGTATCTCCGTCAGCAGCAGATGAGCGGCTGCGGGACATTCGTGCCGTTATTGTTCGCACCGGGAGAGGCTTTCCAGTTCGACTGGAGCGAGGACTGGGCGATCCTCGATGGCGTGCGTACCAAGCTGCAGGTGGCGCACTTCAAGCTCAGCCACAGCCGGGCCTTCACCGTGCGGGCCTATCTCCTTCAGACCCACGAGATGCTGTTCGACGCGCATAATCATGCGTTCCGCGTGTTGGGCGGCGTTCCGCGCCGGGGGATTTACGACAATATGCGCACCGCTGTGGACAAGGTCGGGCGCGGCAAGGAAAGGAAGGTCAACACCCGCTTCCTCACCATGGTCAGCCATTACCTGTTCGAAGCCGAGTTCTGTAATCCCGCGGCGGGCTGGGAGAAGGGTCAGGTCGAGAAGAATGTCCAGGATGCGCGGCGTCGCCTGTGGCAACCCACGCCGCAGGCCGAGAGCCTGGACGCTCTCAACCTGTGGCTGGAACAGCGTTGCAAGGCGCTGTGGCGGGATATCCCGCATGGAATCGAGCGCGGGTCTGTCGCGGATGCCTGGGCCGATGAGGTGGAATGTCTGATGCCGGTGGGCAGGCCGTTCGATGGCTTTGTCGAATATGGCAAGCGCGTCTCGCCGACCTGCCTCGTGCACCTGGAGCGAGGCCGTTACAGCGTGCCGGCGTCCTTCGCCAATCGGCCCGTCAGCTTGCGCGTTTATCCTGATCGCTTCCTGGTTGTCGCTGAGGGGCAGGTCATATGCGAACATCGGCGCATCATCGACCGATCGCATGATGGCCCTGGGCGTACCGTCTATGACTGGCGACATTATCTGGCGGTTGTCCAGCGCAAGCCTGGAGCCTTGCGCAACGGAGCGCCGTTCCTCGAGCTTCCGGAGGACTTCCAACGGCTGCAACGGCATCTGCTCCGCAATCCGGGAGGTGACAGGGAAATGGTCGAGATCCTGGCCTTGGTCCTGCATCATGATGAGGAGGCTGTCCTGACCGCTGTCGCCATGGCGCTGGATGCGGGCGTTCCGACCAAGACCCATATCCTCAACCTGCTGCATCGGCTGCTCGATGGAAAACCCCTCGCAACGCCGCCGGTGACGGCGCCGCAGGCACTGCGGCTGGTCAGCGAACCGATGGCCAATGTCGAACGCTATGATGCTCTGCGCCGGGAGAGCCGCCATGCGTCATGACCCCGCCACTGGCGCCATCATCGTCATGCTGCGCAGCCTGAAAATGCACGGCATGGCGCAGGCGGTCACCGATCTTGTGGCTCAGGGCGCGCCCGCGTTCGAAGCGGCTGTTCCGATCCTGTCCCAACTGCTGAAGGCCGAAACGGCCGAACGAGAGGTGCGCTCCGTTGCCTATCAGCTCAAGGTCGCGCGGTTCCCAGCCTATCGCGATCTGGCAGGCTTCGACTTTGCCAGCAGCGAAATCAGCGAGGCGCTGGTCCGCCAGCTCCATCGCTGCGAGTTTATCGATGGTGCCGACAATATCGTGCTGGTCGGCGGTCCCGGCACCGGAAAGACCCACGTCGCCACGGCCCTCGGTGTCCAGGCCATCGAGCATCATCGAAAGCGGGTCCGCTTCTTCTCCACGGTCGAACTGGTCAATGCCCTCGAACAGGAAAAGGCCCTGGGAAGAGCCGGGCAGATCGCCAATCGCCTGATCCACTCCGACCTCGTGATCCTCGACTAATGTGCAGTGCGCAGAGATGTGGAGTGGTGCCGCCATCTGCCGGAACTGCGCGATTTTCCAGCAATATCACTCCACATAACTGAGCGCCCT
>PHEM01000374.1 GCA_002842935.1 Alphaproteobacteria bacterium HGW-Alphaproteobacteria-13
AAAATCTATGAGCAATACAGGCTGGCGCCCGCCGTGACGCGGCAGCGCCTCTATTATGAAACGATGGAGAATGTGTTGTCGAACGTCGACAAGACGATCGTCGAGCCGCGCGGCGTGACGCCTTATCTGCCGCTCAACGAAGTACAGCGGCGCGTGGCCCCGGCGGCCGAAGCGGCGGCGAAGGGAGGTCAGTGATGTTCGAATCCCTGTTCCGCAATCCCGTCCGCCTGCTGATCCCGGTCGTCGCGCTGCTCGTGCTGCTGACGATGACCATATCGATCGTGCCCGAGGACCGGCAGGCCGTCGTGCTGCGCGTCGGCGAGGTCTATGGGACCAAGAACGCCTATCGCGAGGGCGAGCAGTTCGGCCAGTCGGGCGCGGGCCTGCTGTTCCGCATGCCCTTCGCCGATTCGGTGCAGCTGATCGACAAGCGCATCCTGGGCGTGAACATGGAGCGCCAGCAAGTGCTCTCCACCGACCAGCAGCGCTTGCAGGTGGACGCCTTCGCGCGCTTCCGCATCACCAATCCCGTGCGCATGTACACCGCGATCCGCACCGAGGAGCGGCTGCAGACGCAGCTGGCGACGATCCTCGGCTCGTCGCTGCGCAACGAGTTGGGCAAGCGCACCTTCGCGACCCTGCTGTCGGCGGAGCGCGGCGCAGTGATGGACAATATCCAGGTCGCGCTCAATCGCGAGGCGCAGAAATATGGTGCGGAGATCATCGATGTGCGCATCAAGCGCGCCGACCTGCCCGAAGGCGCGACGCTGGAGGCGGCCTATAACCGCATGCGCACCGCGCGCCAGCAGGAGGCGATCTCGATCCGCGCCGAAGGGCAGAAGGAAGCGCAGATCATTCGCGGCAGCGCCGACGGCGAAGCGGCGCGCATCTATGCCGAGAGTTTCGGAAAGGACCCCGAATTCTATGATTTCTATCGCGCGATGCAGAGCTATCGCCAGACCTTCCTGGGCGAGAACAACCAGGGCGGGACGTCGATCATCCTGTCGCCCGACAATGAATATCTGAAGCGGTTCCGGGGCAATTGAGGCAAGTCGCGCGCAATCTGAATCTCCGTTTCCCCGAGCGAAGACGAGGGGCTTGTTCGAGCGCAGCGAGAACCCGCGCCGTCGCGGCCTCGACTTCGCTCGGCAAAGCCCCTCGGCTTCGCTCGGGGAAACGGTTCATATATAGCGCGCGCTGCGCTAGGACGATGAACGACGCTTGCAATCGCCGTTCATGTTCAATCGCCGTTCAGCCGCGCGGCAGCACATAGCCGCCGCCGGCTGGAGAGTTTTTCGCAAGAGAAAAGGATTTTCGATCGTGCGTTACGTTTATGGCATCACCTCGGCCTTGCTGGCCGGTGGCACCGCGCTGGCGCTGGTCACGCAGTCGCCCGTCGGCGCGCAGGTCGCGCAGAATGAATCGAGCGAAATCGCCAAGGTCTTGCCCCGATCGGGCGCGCCCGAAAGCTTCGCCGACCTGGTCGAGCAGCTTCAGCCGGCGGTCGTCAACATCTCGACCAAGCAGGAAGTGACGCTGGGCGTCCGGCTCAACCCCTTCGCGGGCACGCGCGAGCCGATCACGCAGGAACAGCAGGGCGGCGGGTCGGGCTTCCTGATCTCCGCCGACGGCTATATCGTCACCAACAATCACGTCATTTCCGGCGGCCCGCGCGGTGAGGCCGTCAACGAAGTCACGGTGACGCTGACCAACCGCAAGGAATATAAGGCGAAGATCATCGGCCGCGACGCGGCGTCGGACCTCGCCCTGCTCAAGATCGACGCGGGCGGCCTGCCCTTCGTCAAATTCGCCGACAGCAGCACGGCGCGCGTCGGCGACTGGGTGGTCGCGATCGGCAACCCGCTGGGCCTCGGCTCGACCGTGACGGCGGGCATCATCTCCGCCGTGCAGCGCAATCTCGGGCAGGGCGGCGCCTATGACCGCTATATCCAGACCGACACCGCGATCAATCGCGGCAATTCGGGCGGCCCGCTGTTCGACCTGCAGGGCAATGTCGTCGGCATCAACAATATGCTGATCTCGCCTGTGGGCGCGAATATCGGCGTCAACTTCGCGATTCCCGCCGACGCGGCGATTCCCGTGATCAACGCGCTGCGCGCCGGGGAGCCGGTCCAGCGCGGCTATCTGGGCATCGGCATCGCGCCGGTGGACGAGGATGTCGCGGCGGCTCTCGGCCTGCCCAAGAATCGCGGCGAGTTCGTCCAGCGCGTCGAGCCGGACGGCGCGGCGGCGAAGGCCGGGCTGAAGCGCGGCGACGTCGTGACCAAGGTCAACGGCAAGGATGTGACACCGCAGCAGACGCTGTCCTATATCGTCGCCAACACCAAGCCCGGCACGCGTATCCCGCTGGAAGTCGTCCGCGACGGCAAGACGATCACGCTGAACGCCGTGGTCGGCACGCGCCCGCCCGAGGAACAGCTTGCGGGGGCGAACTTCGATCCCGAGGACGAGCAGGCGATGCCCGACGATCCCAAGGGATCGGCCGACACCACGATCCAAAGCGAGCTGGGCCTTGCCGTGCAAATGCTGACGCCGGACATCGCGCGCTCGGTCGGCGTCGATTCGGACACCAAGGGGCTGGTGATCGGCGCCGTGTCGTCGAACAGCGACGCGGGCCGCAAGGGGCTGCGCCGCGGCGACGTGATCCTCAGCGCCAACCGCGCGCCCGTGACGTCGAGCGAGGCGCTGGCGAAAGTCGTCACCGACGCCAAAAAGGCCGGGCGCGACGCCGTGCTGCTGGAAATCCTGCGCCGTGGCGGCCCATCGGCCTTCATTGCGATCCGCGTGAAGAAATAAGCTCCTTCGAGAGACGAAGCGACGGAGCCACGAGGGGCGCCGCGACCGATGGGTCCGGCGCCCTTTTTGCTTGCCTGCCCGGATTTTTGTTCCCAATATGTTCTCACTCATTCGAGTCGGGAGAGCAGAGATGATCGGATATGTGACGCTGGGAACCAACGACATCGCGAAGGCGGCGGCCTTTTACGACGCGATCGCGGCAGAACTGGGCATGGCGCGGACGATGGACTTCGGCAGCTTCATCGCGTGGGGCAAGGACGGCGCGCCGGGCGTCGCCCTGACCCGGCCCTTCGACGGTCAGGCGGATGCGGTTGCAGCTCGCGC
>PHEM01000375.1 GCA_002842935.1 Alphaproteobacteria bacterium HGW-Alphaproteobacteria-13
AATCGTACTCGATGACATCGCAGTGCCCGCCGGCGCCGACGCCGAACGCCCGCTGCACCATGAAGGCGCTGGTCAGCGGCGGTACGACCCGCAGTGCCAACACGGGGACGACGGTGGCCAACAGCGCGAGCGCGACGGTGCGCCACAGCCAGCGACGCCACCCCCATCTCTTTCGCCGCCCCGTCGCGGCGGAAGGGGGAGCGCCGCGGCGAGTTCGACGGCCACGGGAAGCCCGCCCGGCGGTCATCGAACGCCCGATCCGACAACGGGAGCCCGGGGATCCCGGTTTCGACTCTCCTGTCCTTCGCGTCCGGTTCGGAAGCTCGCGTCTCGGGGCTTCAGCGCTTCGGCTCTCCGGTCACGATCCGGTAGACGACGCCCGCCGCCGCCGCCCCGAGCAGCGGTGCCACCCAGAACAGCCAGAGCTGCTGAAGCGCGAGACCGCCGGTGACGAGCGCCGGACCCGTGCTGCGCGCCGGATTGACCGAAGTGTTGGTGACGGGGATCGAGATGAGGTGGATCAGCGTCAGCGCCAGGCCGATCGCCAGCGGCGCGAAACCCGCGGGCGCGCGGCCGTCGGTTGAACCCATGATGATCCACAGGAAAAAGCCCGTCAGCACGATCTCTATCGTCAGGCCCGCGATCAGGTCGTACCCGCCCGGCGATCCGGTCCCGAAACCATTGGCGGCAAGGCCCTTGGTCGCCAGGTCATAGTCCGGGTTGCCGCTGGCGATATAGAACAGCAGGAAGGCGGCGACGATCCCGCCCAGCACTTGCGCGACGACATAGAGCGGAATCTCGCGCGCGTCGAAGCGCCCGCCCGCCCACAGCCCGACCGTGACGGCGGGATTGAGGTGGCAACCGGAGATATGGCCGATCGCATAGGCCATGGTCACGACCGTCAGGCCAAAGGCCAGCGCGACGCCGAGCAGGCCGATGCCGACCTCTGGAAAGGCGGCGGCGAGAACCGCGCTGCCGCAACCGCCGAAAACGAGCCAGAATGTGCCGATGAACTCGGCGAGGCCCTTTTGCATGTTCGTCATATCGACCCTCCTCCCCGCGGGCGGCGGCGCGCCGCCGGCGCGGGGACATCCTATCATGCCCGATTCGCGAGGCAAGCCGTCGCAAGATGCTGTTCAGCCGTCCCCGGCCATGGCATCCGGCAGCAACTTGCCAAGGAGACGAAACATGCGCGCAATCCCCCTCGCCGCGCTGGCGGCGCTGCTGCTGTCCGGCTGCGTCGGCACGGTGAAGTCGGTCGTCACGGCGCCCGTGAAGGCGGCGGGGCAAGTCGCCGACTGGTCGACCACCAGCCAGGACGAAGCCGACCGCAATCGCGGACGCGAGATGCGAAAGCGCCAGGAACGCGTCGGCAAGCTGACGCGGCAGCGCGACAAGGCGACCGAAAAATGCCGCCGGGGCGACGCCGACCAATGCCGGCGCGCCGAAGTGCTGGACCATGAGATCGAGGCGGAGATGGCCGGGACCTAGAGCCGCGCCGCGCCTTAAAATCTGAACCACCCTATCTTCCGCTCGCCCTGAGCTTGTCGAAGGGCTGTTCTTTCTTTTGACGTCGCAAGAAGTAAGGACGGTGCTTCGACAAGCTCAGCACGAACGGTTCTTATATACGGCACGCCGCTCTAACCCACGCGCTGCCCCGCCCAGATGACGCGGCCGACCAGCTGCACCGCCGACATCGGCAGATCGTCCCAGCTGCGATAATGGTCATTGTCGCTGATCACCGAGATGCGCCCCTGCCCCGGCGCGCGCGCGACGCGCTTGACCATCAGCGCATCGTCCATGCGCAGCACATAGATGCCGTCGCGCAGGCGGCCCGCCGCGTCGCCGCCGTCGACCAATATGTCGTCGCCGTCGTTCAGCGTCGGCGCCATCGAATCGCCCGCGACGCGAATGATGCTGAGCGCGCGCGGATCGGCGCCAAGGTCGCGCAGCCACTTGGGATCGAAGGCGATGCTGCCTTCGACCGCTTCGCCGTCGACGCTGGTCCCCGCCCCCGCCGACGCGCCGATCGCCAGTTTCGGCACCAGCACCATGTCGCGGTCCCGCGCGCCGCCCATGGCCGCGACGCGCCGTTCCGGCCCGCCCAGCATCGCTTCGGGCACGCCCAGAAAGACCGCGATCCGCGCGCGGTCCTGGTCGGCGAGCCGCCGCGGCGAACCGCGCTTGATATATTGCTGGATATAGGCGGGATTGCGCCCGATGCGCGCCGACAGCGCGGCATAATCGACGCCGCGTTCCCGCAGGAGCCGGTCGAGCTGGTCGCGCGAATCATCGTCGTGGAAATCCGTCAAACCCTTGTCCTTCCTATTTCGTTCCTAACGATAGGATTTTTCCTAGACAAGTAGGAAATCGACGATCAAATAGGAAAAAATCCTATTGAGGGCGAGTCGCCCGCCACACGCCGAACGGGGAGACAATCATGGAGTTGTTGCAACAGGTCGAGGCTTTCCTGAAGGAATCGGCGATGCCGCCGAGCGTGTTCGGCCGGGCGGCCGTGCGCGATCCCCGGCTGGTCGGCGACTTGCGGAGCGGCCGCGAACCGGGCCGCCTGCTGCGATCACGCGTGGAACATTTCATGAACAAATGGCGTGATGACGCACGCGCGGGCCGCGTCGCGCCGCAGGGCGACCGCCGCACGCGCGCCAGCCGCGACGGGAACGGCAACCGCAAGGGAAAGGGAGCGCGCGCATGAAGCCCTGGTCGCCCGCCGCCCCGCGCCGCACCGCCTGCCCGCATCGCCGCCTGTCGCGCCTGCTGACCCACGCGCTGCCGCCGGACGTCGCGCTCGGCGAATCACGGCTGCGCCCCTGGGCCAGCGCCAATTTCGTCGGTGCGCGGCACATCTTTCCCTGCACCGTCGCCAGAGAAGACACCGTCGCGCCGCTGCGCAAGGCTTTGCAGGACCGGCTGCGCGACGCCTGCTGGTCGCTGCCGGGGCATATCGTCGCCGACATCGCGGTCGAGACCGACGAGGATGGCGCGCTATGGATCGAGATATTGACGGTGGAGGTGATCTGCCCCCTTCTGAGTGGTCCAAAATTGATGATATTTTGGATGACGAAGGAGATATGGAATGCCGAGCAAGAAGCATCGCCCGGAAGAGATT
>PHEM01000376.1 GCA_002842935.1 Alphaproteobacteria bacterium HGW-Alphaproteobacteria-13
GAACTGGCCGAACTTGTCGGGCAACCCGGTCCTGTCGATTATGCTTCGGGAACGAAAGGGCGGGTGCCCTTGGTGTTCCCCCCGGTGGCAGCTGCCACCGCTGACGGGGCGCGGCCCGGGGCCGCTCATTTAGCGGCTAGAGAATGGCGAGCGCGAGAACCGCAACGATAGAACCGCACAAGGCGGACAAGAGCATCAGGCGCATCGTCGTTGCATTGATCGTGATCGCAGCACCGGCACAGGCCCACAGCAGGGCAATTGTGGGTCCAGCCCGGTAGATCAGGAAGCCGATATAGCTGTTCGGCAGGAACTGCGGATGATCGACGATCAGGCGTGCGACGATCCCGCCGCCTGCGAGAATGAGCGCGGCGATCAGCCATGCCGCGATAGCCTCGACGCGCGGCGATACACCATGCCTGGGCGCGGCCTGCATCGTCGTTCGCGTCGCATCATTCATGCTGATCTTCCCTTATAGCCCTGACCGTCACCCGAATGGGCGGAGACGGCTTTGCTGGCTCCGTGGAGCCGCGCGGCGCAGCCGTGTGGTGGAATAGGGCAGGTTCCCGGCTCCGATCATTTGCACTTGTTCGGCAGCTGGCCCCTTTCGATCGCCAGATTCCTCATCGCCTCGTAATCGACACCCCAAAGGCCTCGTCGCTCATCGGCTGCGTCTTTCATGAAACGGGCATAGGCCAGCCCTGAATGTTGCCTGTAATCAACGGCATATCCATGGCGCACCATCGTTGCCGAAACAGATGCCCCATTCGACCGAAACCGACACGACAGGTTAGACCGGCCCCAGCTTGTCCGCCGCGTGTTGCATATCGGCTCGATCGTCAGTTTTTCGTCCTGAAAATCGCTCGTGCAATCCATGCCGCCATTTTGCTTCACCAGCTCTTCCAAATAGAGCTGCGCTGCGATCTTGGGCACATTGCCCTTGCCGTCCTCATCTGGCGCATCAATTCCCGACAACCGCACCCGCTTTTTGTCGAGCGTTTCGAGCGTATCGCCGTCGATAATGCGCGGGTTCTCGACGTGGATCGAAACCGGCTCGCTATTCCTCGCCTGCATCTGATTGAACAGCGCGCCGAAAGCGAAAACAGAGAGAATGGGCAACGCGATTTGCTGATTTCGCGGCCATTTTTTGAAACCTCGGATCAGCACCTGGCTCTCTCCTGAAGAATGTCGTTCCAGTCCATCGGCGCCGGGGCTGGCGGGAGGATGATTTTCAGTTCGCGGTCGTTGGCAGTGAGGTGGTCGCGCGCGTCCTCTATGGCCTGTGCGGCTTCCTGGCCGTGTTGCGAGTAGATGACGATTTTGCGGATGCGTTCGGGGATCGCGATCAGGCCATAGCGGCGAATGCCGCCCGCGCCCCACACCTTGAATTTCCCGTCACTAAGCTGGGTGACGGAAACGGCTTCCTCGAAGCCTTCCGCGAGGCGCAGCACATCGCCGGTTGGCTGGCCGCCGATCCGCATGGCGGCGTGTCGGACCAGGCCGAGCGTCAATTTCGCCTCGCGCAGCGCCGCATGGTAGCGTTTCTCGCCGGTTGCTGGATCGAGCAAGATCCGCTGCACGGCGATTATGCCTTCGTCGGCCTCGAACGGCACGAGAAGGGCAGGATGCTCTTCGCGGGCGTCGGGCGGACCAACGATGCAGCGCGGAGCGAAGCGGACCTTGAGGCCTGTCGGGACGATCGCGCGCGAACGCAGATAGCGTTCAGCCGCGGTGCCTGCGATCGGCACGGCGGAATCCCATAGTTGCAGGGCAAGCTTCCGGCGCGAGGGTTCGGGCGCGCGATCGACCGTTTCGCCGCTGGTGTGGCGATTGATTTTGCGGCTGTTGAGTGCGGACCAGACGGCTTCCTGACTGCAACCTGCCCAACATTTGAACAGGACGGCCTTCTTGCCGGGGGTGACTTGGAGCGACGGATTGCGATCGTTGTGGGCTGGGCAACAAACCATCCCATATGAGCCGCGCCAGTGACCGCCCATATCCGCTACGATCTGACGTGCGCGTGCTTCGACGTCCATCTGCATCGAACTTCTTTCGTCAACGGTATCCCGACATTGGGATTTATACACATTTCACGGAGGCGGGCAAACGGTCGGGATATATGCCAATATCGCGCATGGCCCGACTAGGGCCATTCAATATAAATATCTCCGCCGGTTATCTTCACTTGCGGATGACTCACGTTCTTTCGCCTCGATCGCTTCACCCAAGCTGGCAAGAATGTCCCTTAGCGCGCGCTTGTCCCGCTCTTCGCGGGTTAGCTCCCATAGGGGCAGCTGATCCCTCATGCGCTCCATGTCGCGCGCCGCCTCGATCTGGCGATACTGTTCGCAAGCTGGCGCTGGATCGGCCGCGACGCCGCGACGCCGGCGAGCGGCGAAGATTTTCGAGAGAAAGGCGGGGAAGAGGAAGCGGTAGGCGTTCGTGGCCTGCTTGATGCGCGGGCCAGCGCCTTGCGCTTCGTGGTCGGGAACCGGCTCGTAGCGCCTGAACCAGTCGATAATTCGCGCATCTTTGAGGCGCGAAAGCGCCTGAACGACGCAATTCTTGCTCAGGCCGGTTCCATCCATGATGGTGTGAAGGCTGGGGAACAATGCGCCGGTGCTATAGTCGATGACGCGGGCCAGGAACTCAATGATCTGGATGCCGGCCTGTCCGATCGCGCCGTTGCGAATGCGCGGTGTGGTCGTTCGTCGCTGCGCGAGCGTTTGCCGCTCGTAGAGCTTTGCGGCTTCGATCATCTCGCGCATCTGGCGCGCATTGCGGATCGGCGTGTAAGCCTTGGCCCGCTTCTCGTGGCCAACGGCGATGCTGCCGGCCCAGACTTTGACGCGCGGTTTTTCGGCCCGCGCAAGCAGGGCGCGGTCGATCGTGGCGAGGCCAGTGCTACGCAGCACGGCGCCTATGGAAGTGGTCATGCGGACCTCCCTTCATCGGTCTCGCGAGGCCGAGCATCATCGCTCCCGAAAGCACGCTTTCAGGATTGACTTTCGCCGCAGCGCCACCGATAAAGGGGTTAAGCAATCGCCCACTTCGGTGGCACAAACAGCCCTCGCTCAGCCAAGCGAGGGTTTTTTGTTGCCCGTTGCAGGCGGGGAGCCACCCC
>PHEM01000377.1 GCA_002842935.1 Alphaproteobacteria bacterium HGW-Alphaproteobacteria-13
AAGAAGGCGGCGTCGACCGCCGCATTGTCGAACCCCGACATCGGCCCGGTGTCCAGTCCCAGCGCCCGCGCCGCGAGGATGAAATAGCCGCCTTGCAGGCTGGAGTTGCGAAAGGCGGTGGTCCGCGCCAGCGCCTCGTTGCCCACGAACCACGATCGCGCGTCGGTGTGCGGGAACAGGTCGGGCAGATGCTCGTGAAACTCCTCGTCCATGCCGAGGATCGCCGTGACGGGGGCCGCCAATATCTTGGGACGATTGCCTTCCGACGCCAGCGCCGCCAGCTTTTGTTTCGCCTCGTCCGACACGCACCAGATGATCCGCGCGGGCAGCGCATTGGCGCTGGTCGGGCCATATTTCATCAGGTCCCAGATCGCGTGCAGCTGCGCCTCCGCCACCGGCTTGTCGAGAAAGCCGTTATAGGTGCGCGCCGTGCGGAACAACTGGTCGAGAGCGCGATCGGAAAGCGGCTCGCTCATCAGGCAACCTCCTGGTTCGAAAAGGGGATGGACGTCCGGGGTTCAGACGGCGTGGACCGCCGTCACCTCCGGCACATAATGCTTCAGCAGCGACTCGATGCCGTTCTTGAGCGTCGCCGTCGAAGAGGGGCAGCCCGCGCAGGCGCCCTGCATCTTCAGATAGACATTGCCCTTGTCGAAGCCGCGATAGATGATGTCACCGCCGTCGTTCGCGACCGCCGGGCGGACGCGCGTTTCGATCAATTCCTTGATCTGGTCGATGATGTCGGCGTCGGCCGGGTCGTCGGCGAAGCCGCCTTCCTCTTCCGCCGGGACATTGATCCCCGCCGCGCTCGCCGCGTGGAACAGCGGCATGTCGGCCAGGAAATGATCCATGACGATGCCCAGCACGTCGGGCTTCACCAGGCTCCACTGCGCGCCCGGCGCGATCGTCACGGAAATGAAGTCGCGGCCGAAGAAGACCCCCGTGACGTCGCCCAGCGCGAACAGCGCCGTGGCGAGCGGCGAGGCTTCCGCCTCCTCGGGACTGGCGAAGTCGCGTGTGCCCATGTCCATCACCGCCCGGCCGGGCAGGAATTTCAACGTCGCGGGATTGGGCGTCGATTCGGTTTCGATCAGCATGGACGCCATGTGGGCCTGCGCGCCGCTTTGTGCAAGACGGCTGCGGACGATATAGGCAGGGAAACAGGAGAATCATGCGCCATTTCGCAAATTTCGCCGCGATCGACTGGTCGGGCGCGCGCGGGCTTCGCCAGCATGGCATCGCCCTCGCCGTCGCGCGCGGCGCCGCGCCGCCCGAACTGGTGCGGCCAGGGCATGTCTGGTCGCGCGCGGAAATCCTCGCCTGGATCGGCGAAGCTGCCGACGCGCGCGCCGACATGATGATCGGCTTCGATTTCTCGACGGGCTTCGCCTTTGCCGACCGCGACGCCTATTTCCCCGGCTGGGCCGACAGCCCCGCCGACCTGCCCGCGCTCTGGGCGCTGGTCGAGGCGCTGAGCGCCGCCGATCCCCATTATGAGATCGGCGGCTTCCTGTCGCACGCGCAGGCGCGGCGGCATTTCCGCCATCGCGGCAGCAGCGTCGGCGACCTGTTCGAGCCGGGCGCGGGGCGGCTGCGCGTCGTCGAGCATCACCAGCGCGCGACCCGGCAGGCGGCGAGCGTCAGCAATTTCAACCTGATCGGCGCAGCGCAGGTCGGCAAGGCGAGCCTGACGGGGATGCGCCTGCTGCACCGCCTGCGCCCGCGCATTCCGCTATGGCCGCTCGACCCCGTGCCGGGAACCGGGCCGATGATGGCCGAAACCTATACCAGCCTGGCGGCGCGCGCGGGCGGGCTGGCGGCGGGGCGCAGCAAGATCCGCGACGTCGCGGCGCTCGACGGCGCCCTGGCGGCGCTCGGCTCCCCGCCGACGGGCCTGCGCGGACCGCTGAGCGAGCACGCGGCGGACGCCCTGCTGACCGCCGCCTGGCTGCGCGCGATCGCATCGGACCCGGCACGCTGGTCCCCCGCCCCGCTGACCGACCGGCTCGCACGCACCGAAGGCTGGACCTTTGGCATAATTTGACGCAAGGGGCTGGGCAGGAAGCCGGCTTAGCTCAGTTGGTAGAGCAACCGCCTTGTAAGCGGTAGGTCGTCAGTTCGAGTCTGACAGCCGGCACCATAAGCCCTTTGAAAGAAAAGGGATTTTTTCTCAAAAAACTGCATGAAAGCTGGCAGGGTCGAGCATCGGCCACCCGTCTCGCGACCGGACGACTTCACCTCACCAGCCGTCGTGGCTTCATAGCGCTGTGATCACGGTCTTCAATTCCGTGAAGCTTTCGATTCCATCGGCGCCGTTCTCCCGGCCCCACCCCGATTGCTTGAAGCCGCCGAAAGGTATGTTGGGACCGGCGACCGAACCGCTGTTGATCGTGATCGTTCCCGCGCGGATTTTCTTCGCCAGCTTGTATGCGGCGGAAATGTCGCGGGTCCAGATGCTCGCGGAAAGGCCATAGATGGAATCATTCGCAAGCGCGGCTAGCTCGTCGAGTTCATCGACGGCGGACGCCACGAGGACCGGGCCGAAAATTTCCTCCTGCATGGCGGGCGCGCGCTGGTCGATGTCGTGGATGATCGTCGGCCTGACGAAAAATCCCTTGTCGCCGACCGCCGCATCGCCCGCGATCACCGTCGCCCCGCCGCCGCGCGCGCCGTCGATATAGGCGCTGACACGCTCGCGCTGCTGGCCGGAGACCAGGGGCCCCATGGTCGTCGCGGGATCGAGTCCGTTCCCGAGCTGGAACTGCGCCGCGAAGTTGGAAACCCCCTCGATCACCTGGTCGAAATGCTGCCGGGCGACATAGAGGCGCGAACCCGCGACGCAAATCTGCCCGCTGTTGCGGAAGATCGCGTTCCCGGCGCCGACGATGGCCTTTTCCAGATCGGCGTCGGGGAGGATGATCGTCGGCGATTTCCCGCCGAGTTCCAGCGTCAGGCGCTTCAAATTGCCCCGCGCGGCGCCGATCAGCGACTTGCCCACCGCCGTGGAACCCGTGAACGAGATTTTGTCGACGCCGTCATGCTCGGCGATCGCTGCGCCCGCCTCCGCGCCGCGCCCCGTCACGATGT
>PHEM01000016.1 GCA_002842935.1 Alphaproteobacteria bacterium HGW-Alphaproteobacteria-13
TCGAACGATAGGTGCGCTTGCCCGCGGCGCGCGCGGCATCGGGCAGATAGGTCTCGTTGATCGAAAGGAACCAGCGGACATCGGCGTTGTGAAAACTCAGTACCCCCGCCGCAGCATCGTCGTTGCTGGCATGGACACGGTTTTCGACGACACCTCCGAACAGAAAGCTCAGCATGTCGAAGAAATGGATTCCGATATTGGTCGCGATCCCTCCCGACCGGCGGAGATCGCCCTTCCACGACGTGAAATACCACGCGCCGCGCGACGTGAGATAAGTGAGATCGACCGCGAAACGCTTGCCCGGATCGGCGGCGAGTTCGGCGTCGATCTTGGCCTTCAGCGCGAGCACGCTGTCGTGAAGGCGCAGTTGCAGGATCGTATAGATTCGCTTGCCCGTCTCACGCTCGACGATGCGCAGCGCATCGAGGTCGGCGGCGTCGAGCACGAGCGGCTTTTCGCAGATCGCATCGGCCCCGTGACGCAGCGCAGTGCGCATGTGCGGCGCGTGCAGATCGTTCGGCGAGCAGATGCTGACATAGTCGAGCTTGCGGCCCGCGACCGCCTCCGCGTCCAGAAAGCTCTCGAACTTTTCCGCGACGGTGAAAAAGGCCGCATCCGGGAAAAAGCTGTCCATGATGCCAACACTGTCGTTTATGTCGTAAGCGACGATCAGTGTGTTGCCTGTATCCCGAATGGCTTGAAGGTGGCGGGGCGCGATGTAACCGGCAGCCCCCACCAGTGCAAAACGTTGCATTACTGAATATTCCTCTGACGGAGCACGGCGCAACTACACCGATCCGCCGCTGGTGTAAACCTGTCGCCCATGTACGAACAAGCCGTTGTTTTAGTTCCCGCTTTTGTCACGCCGGAGGCAGCGCCCGCGCAAGCAATTCCCATGGATCGAATATCCGGCGAAGCCCCTGCGTCAGCTGCCTCTCATCCGGCGGAGTAAAGCGCGCAAAGGCGGCGGCGTTGGACGGGCCGAGACCATGTTCGGCGCTGAAGCTGCCGCCGACGCCGACCGCCGCCTCGTAAATGCGCATGCGGACATCGTCGCGCGCGGATTCGCGATGGGCCGGTCCCGTCCCCGACGGCCACACCAGATTGAAATGCACGCCGCCATCGCCGCAATGACCGAAATCGCAAAGCTTCAGCCATGGAAAATCGGCCGCCAGCATGGCCGCGGCCTTGGCATGGAACGCCGGGAGCGCCGCGAGGGGAAGCCCGATGTCGAGACCGATCACTTCGCCTTCCATCTTCAGCGAATCGCTGATCGCATGGCGAAGCGCCCAGGCGACGGGCGGCGGCACGACAAGCGCATCTTCCACGCCCGGCGCCTCGCGGGCGAACAATCTTTCGGTGGCGCCGAGCAGAACCGCTTCGACATCGACCGCCGAGCGATCGAGACCGCTCGACACTTCGACGAGCATCGCCTGGGCGGGCAGCGCATCGCGAAAGGGGTTTTTCAACCCCGGATTGTGACGCAGCGCGATCTCCGTCGCGGCTTTCGACATGATCTCGCACGCGGAAAGAAATTCGCCGAGCGCGCGGCGCAGCTCGATGACCAGATCGGGCACCGCGTCGATCCCGCCGAGCGCCATCAGCATCGTCGCGCTCTGTTGCGGCAGGGGGTCCAGTTCGATGGCGGCGGCGGTGACGATGCCCATCGCCCCGCCCGCCCCGCTGACCAGCGGCGCCCAACCGACCCGACCATTGTCCTTGCGGGTCAGGCGAAGGTTGGAGATCATCGTCGCGTCGCGATCGGCGAGAACGACCTCCAGGCCCAGGACGTGGCGGCGCATATCGCCATAGCGCATCATCCGGCTGCCGCCGGTATTGGTCGCGATCATGCCGCCGATGCTGGGATCGGCGCCAAGGTCGATGCCAAGTTGCAGCCGGTGCGGCTCCAGCATGAAGTTGAGCTGCGACAACCGCACGCCGGCTTCCACGACGGCGACCGCATCCGCGATCGCCAGTTGCCGAACTGCGCCGAGGCGCCGCGTCAGAAGGACGACGTGCCGTCCACTGGCATCGGGCACGGATGCGCCGACCAGGCCGCTGTTCGCGCCTTGCGGAACGACCGGCAATCCCGCCTCCACGCAGACGCGGACGATGGCGCGCAATTCGTCGACGCTGCCGGGCGCTAGGACGGCGAGCGGGACGCCTCCCGCGCAGCGCAGACCATTGACGAAAGGGTCCCACTCCGCAGGGGGGACGATGGCGCGCGGAGCGACTCTGCCGTCGACGCGCTTCAGGAAATCCTGATATTGCATCCTCTTTGCCCAGACACCTTCAGAGCCAGCCAAATCGCCGCGATCACTCGCCGTCCCATCCGCTCAGTCGGCTCCGCTCCGGACAAGCCGGACATCGGCGATGTCGATCTGCGACGCCGCGCCCGACAAAGAGCCGCGCACCGAAAGTTCGACGAGCACGGCCGGACAATCCGCCGGCACGGAGAAACCCAACGATTTATCGCCACGCCCCCCCGTGAAGATGTCGACCGAAGAGGCCAGCAGGACTTTTTTGTCCGGCGTCACGCAACTGACGTCCCAATTGGCACGCGCGCCCGAGCCGCCGACGTCCCCGTGGCCGGAGTAGAGCAGATTCTGACGTCCGGTCGGAAGCCACAGGAGTTTGGCGGCCACCGGCCCGCCATAGCCCGCCTCGGCCCAGCCGCTGATATTGACCATTCCCGGCCTGCTGCCGGGGCCGACGACTGCGCCGTTGGTCGTATCCTCGCTGACGCCCCAGGCCACCGGCGGCGCGCCGTCCAGCAAAGCCAGATCGCCAAAGGTCGCTTCGGCGGGCCGGGTGCGCAGACCGACCGTCGCGGGCGGAACATGCCTGTAGAGCCGCCGGAGCAGATCGGTCTCGCCGCTTTCCGCCAGCCCCTGCACCAGCAGCGCTACCGCGCCCCGCATATTAGCGCTGTCCTTGAGATCGGAAAGATCCAGCATGAGCTGCGCGGCGCCCGACCGGGCATAGGGCTGGGCGGCGGCATAGGCGAAAAAGCCGTCCCGCCATGGCGGCTGCCGCCGCAGCGCGATCGACAGATATTTGCGGAATTCCGGAAAGCGCAATGCCTCCGCCAGGACAGGAAAAATCTGGCCGGTGATTTCGGGTTCGGTCCGCAAGGCGCGATCGATATGCTCGATCGCGACGGCATAGCGCTTCGCCTGCATCGCCTGCCCCGCCAGCAACATCTGGCTGCCGACGTGACGCCGGGACAGCTTTTCCGCCAGTCCGACATATCGCGCGGACGCTTTGCCGTCGTTTCGCGTTTCCGCGACGAGCGCCAGCATGTGCAAGGCGCTGGGGTTGAGCGGCGCACGCTTCAGGCTCTGGCGCGCCACCGCGGCAGCGCGCTCAGGATCGGAAACCTCGATGCGCTGCCTATCCGCCGACGCGCCAACGCGTACCATATTGAGCGGTGCCACCGGATTACGGAACGGCGACGCCACCAGAGGGCTGCGCCCTGTCTTGTCCAGTCCCGCCAGGGCCTGCGAAAATGCCAGCGCTCCGACCAGCAGCGCCGCCGCGCCGACGAGCGCATATTGCTTCAGGAACGGCCGGATGTCACCGCGCGGCATCAACGACTTGCGATGTTTGCGTGCCATGGATCAGTCGTTCCTGAAGGGACCTGCCGGACGGTCGTCGGACCCGCTTTCGCCGCGGCCCTTGGCACCGTAATTATAGGAATATGCCGCACCATAGCTATAGCCATAGCCCAGACGGTTTGCGGAATATTTGGTCAGAACCAGGCCGAAAACACGCGCCTTCGCGGTGCGGAGGCGGCCGACGGCATCCGAGATCGCACGGATCGCGCCGCGCTCCGCCTCGGCGATGAAGACGACACCTTCGACGTTGCGCGCGATCAGCGTCGCATCGGCAAGGCCGAGGATGGGCGGTGCGTCGATGACGACATGATCGAAGCGCTTCAGCAATTCGCCGACGAGCATGCCCATTCGTTCGCCGCCCAGCAGATCGGGCGCGCTCGGCGGGATCGGTCCTGACGGCAGGACGCGAAGATTGCCGAAATCGAGCGTATGGATCATCGCATCAAGATTGTCGTCGCCGGCCAGATAGTTGCTGAGACCGTCGGTGCCGCGCTTGTCGATCCGCTTGTCGATCGTCGGGATACGCATGTCGGCATCGACGACGATGACCGACTTGCCCGATCGGGCGAGACCGGCGGCCAGCGCGAGCGCCGACGTCGACTTGCCTTCGGCCTGCCCGGTGCTGGTCAGCATGAATAGGCGCGGCACGCCGTGATCGGTCGAGAAGGCGAGGTTCGACAAGACCGTGACATAGGCCTCCGAAATGAAGGATTTCGGATCGACGACATCGTCGAGCGGCTCGTCGGTCGATGTCTCTGGAATCACGCCCAGCAAGGGCACGCCGAGTTTCTGCTCGACCACGGCCGGATCACGAATGCCCTGATCGACATTTTCCAGAATCAACACCAGCGCACCGGCCAGCCCCAGTCCCGCGATCATCGACAGGATGAGGTTGATGAGCAGGTTCGGCGATGAGGGGGCATTCGGGGGAACCGCCGGATCCACGACCGCGATATTGTTCGCGCCGACACCGGCGACGCCGATTTCCTTGTAACGCTGCAAGAGCGCGTCATAAAGCTGGCGATTGGTATCGACCTCGCGCTGAAGGATTCTGTACTGGATGCCGCTTCGTTCCTCGCTGGTCAGCGCGCTCACCAGCTTGCTCACTTTGGCGCGAAGGTCGTTTTCGCGCTTCCGCGCGGCTTCGAGTTCGGTTGAGGCGGCATTGCTGAAACGACTTTGCTCGTTGCGGATCGACTGGTCGATCGCCTCGATCTGTTGCTGCAACGCCTGAGCCGGTGGATAGTCGCGTTCGAAAGTGACCAGCAGCGCTGCCAGTTCCCCGTTGAGCTGCGCGCGCCGTTCCCGCAGTCGGCCGATCGCCGCATTGTCGACCGATTGCATATTGTCGCCGCGCCGCAAAAGCACGGCGGCGTTCGCCTCGGCCTTGACGCGATCGACGGTCGCCCCCGCCAATTCGCGGTTCAGCGCTTCAAGATCGGCCCCGGTGAGCGTCTGGACGATCTGCGTCACGCCGCCTTCACCCTTCGCCTCCTTTAAGGTGATGATGTTGCGGCTCACCGCATAGTCGACGAGTTCGCTCTCCGACTGGTCCAGCCGCAGGCGCAGGTCCTGAAGCCGTTTTTCGAGAAACGCCCGCGCTTCCGCCGTCGACGCGAAACGCCGATCGAGGCTGTTCTGGATAAACTCCGATGCCCAGGCGTTGACGATCCGCGAGGACCAGGCCGGGTCGGGACTGGAATAGGCGATCGTCGCCAGCGCCGACCCGCGGACCGGCTCGATGTCGACATTGGCCTGGATCAGCGCCACGGCCCGCTGCTCCCGCGCCTTCGCTTCCGTGGGCGAAAGGCCGACCTTGGCCGCCGTCGAGCCGCCAGCGTCCGCATCGACGCCATACAGGGCAAAGAACTCGTTCGAACGCGCAAGCCCCAGCTTGCGGACCACGCGCTCCGCCAGCGTGCGCGACCGCAGCAATTCATATTGCGTCGCGTAGAACTCCTGGGCCTGTCCGGCGCGCTCGCTTTCCAGCCCTTCGACGTTGGTGACACGCGCCTGTTCGCGGGAAATCTCGATCTTGGTGACAGCGGTATAGATGGGCGTCGCCATCCCGGTCGCGATCGCTCCCGCCAGCAGGCTCAGCCCCAGCGCGCCCAGGATGATCAGCCTCCGGCGCCAGAGAATATCCCAATATTGCAGCAATATGGGCACGCTGTGCCCATTGCCTTCGCCGTCATTTCTGTCCGGACCGGTTTCCGGCGCGGCCACGGCCGGCGCAATTGCGTTGTTTGCCATCGACTAAATCCGATTATCTTTGCAGCAGGGCCACAATGGGCGCCGTTACGAGCGCGCCGGCCTGAACAATGCTCTGGAACAGACGACGACCCTGAGATTCCCCCACAACCACGATGTCGTCCGCAAACAGCGGTGGATCTTCATAGACGCCTCGCCGAATGGCGCCGAGGTTGTACAGCGCGACCATCTGTCGACCTTCGACCGTGCGGAATACGACCACATCGTCGAGCTTCGCAAATTCCGTGACGCCCCTGGCGCGCGCGACGGCGCGCATCAGCGTGAGGTCCGAAACCGCAGGATAGGGTCCGGGTTCGCGAACGCTGCCGTCGACGGTCACGACGCGACTGTTTATCTCGCGCACGTTGATACTGACTTGCGGGTTGCGGACATAAGCCTGCTGCAGCCGCCTAGCCACCTCAACCTCCAGTTCGGCCAGCGTCTTGCCGTCGGCATCGACGCGGCCCGCGAGCGGCAGCGCGAGCTGGCCCGTGCCGTCTGTTTCGAAATCGCGCGCTTTCAAGGCCTCGATGCCAAAAACGTCGACGAGCAGCTTGTCGCGCGCACCAACGCGATAGGTCCGGTCGGCCGTTTCCGCGGGGCTGCCGTCGGGCGCGCGAAGGCTGGTTTCGTTCACTACGCTGATCGCCGGGCTGCCGCCCAGCGCCCTTTGCCCGGCGCAGCCGCTGAGCGCCGCCATCATCAAGGCCCCGGTCAATATTATTCGGCGCATCAAAACTCCTCGCGGCCTTCCCTCATCGTTTGCGATTGGGCCGCACCTATCAGGTGTCGCGGCATCAGACCAGCCGCTAGTGGTCCTGTGACCGCGCTGCCGCACCGTCTGACCGGCGCGCGGCCCGAATAATCCAGAAAATGCTGATCATCGCCAGCACCTGGATCGACGGGACGCGCAGCGGATAGTCGACCGTGCTCCCGACGGCACAAAGCAGAATGATCCACAAACCGGTCGCCCCGGCGCGCCAGCGGAAACTGCGGCGCTCGACCGCGTCGGCGCGCCAGATCGCCCGCACCCCGGCGGCCCAGGCCAGTCCGGCCGCGACGATCGCCGCCGCACCGAATATCCCGTGATCGATCAGCAGCTCCATGAAATCATTGTGGGCGCGATTATAATAGCTGGGATTCAGCAAGCTGTCCGGTTCATAGAATTTGAACAGGGGGACGAACGACCCGGACCCTGCCCCAAAGGGGAAATGGTCGATCATCATGCGCCCCAGGACGGGGAACATGGTCAGGCGGTCGATCTCGCCTCCCCCCGCTGCGGCAAGCCGGTCGAAGGATGTGGCACGCCCCGCGAAAAGCGACGCGACGACGAGCACGACCACCATCAATGCCCAGACGATACGGGCATCGAAACGGAGCAGATGCACATCGCGCCGCGACTTCGTATAGTCCGGTACCCGATAGAGGCACAGCGCAGCGACGAACCCGATAGCGCCCAGCGCCAGTCCCGCCCGGCTGCCGGTGAGGACGATAAGCGGAAACAACGCCGCCAGCGCGAGACCCGCAGCGATCTGCACTCCGGCAAAGGAGCGCGCACGCCCGTGCCAGTGCGACATCCACAGCGCGATCAGCGGCATGGCGCATGCCAGAAAGAGTGCATGATGGTTGCGGTTGGCCATCAACCCGACCGAGGAATCGCGATTGGTGATGCGATAAAGATAGGTGGTGCTTCCGCTGCTGCCGACAAGCTGGAGGATGCCGAGCGCCGCGGCCACCGCCGCGATGACGAGCAAGAGCGTGACCAGTCGGCGTTCGGGGGCGTCATCGGCCAGCGCCAGGCAGGCCAGTGCCGCGGCGGGCACAACGAGCGAGAAAAGCGCGTTCCACGCATAATAGGGTTCGAGCGCCCAGGGTCGGGCGATCGAGCCTAGCTGCGCTGTCTTATCGACCGTTTCGACGATATCGCGCCCCGGCAACATGGACCATAAGCCATGGGGAAGCGGGATAAGCTCGATCAGCAGGAAGAGGCCGACGATGCCGATCGCCAATAGCGGCCGCTGCGCCGCCGCGATCCGGCCGGGGCAGCCGAGAAGAAGCACGACCAACAGCACCGCGGATACGCCGCGCAAAAACGGCAACGAGTCAAGGTCGTTGCGCGAGCCGCCGCCCAGCAGGAAAACGAACACGACGAACGCAGCCAGCAGCCATTCGGGTTTCAGCCAACGAAAGGGGGACCATTCGGCGTTGCGATGTGTCTGCATTTGGAATGGGCAGTCCAGAAGAGAGCGAGGAAAGAGTTCGACATGACCCGGCACCGCACCGGCCTCACGGATGAAAGAACCGAAAGGTGACGGCGGCGGGTTAGCAGCCGCTTGAGCAAAGTCAACCGCACCTCCGCCGTCTTGCGGTTCCTTTGCCACCTGTCAGCTGATAACCGATCGCAACCCGTCCTCATTCGAATGATATTCGGGCACGAGCTTCGCCATAAGCGTCTTCGCGCCATCGGAATCGCCGTCATCAAGGCATTGCGCGAGATCGGAAAGATACCGCTCCAGCTCGTTCCAGGGAAGAAAGGCTTCCTCCGCCATGACGATCCGTTCGTGCTTGGTCGGACGGGAATTGTTGCCCAGCAAAAGCTCTTCGTAAAGCTTCTCTCCGGGACGCAGGCCGATTTCGCGCAACTCGATATCGCCTTCGGGATGGTCGGCCGTCCGCTCGCTCAGTCCGCTCAGCCGGATCATCGTCGCCGCCAGATCATGGATTCGAACCGGCTGCCCCATGTCGAGCATGAACACTTCGCCGCCACGCGCCATCGATCCGGCCTGGATGACGAGCTGCGCGGCTTCGGGAATGGTCATGAAATAGCGGGTGACGCGCTTGTCGGTGATCGTCACGGGACCGCCGGAGGCGATCTGCTGCTTGAACAGCGGCACGACGGAGCCGCTCGACCCCAGGACATTGCCGAAGCGCACCATCGACAGATTGCAGCGCCCCTTTTCGGCGGCACGCGCCTGAAGGATCAGTTCGCATATCCGTTTGGAGGACCCC
Organism: Alphaproteobacteria bacterium HGW-Alphaproteobacteria-13; assembly: GCA_002842935.1. Taxonomy (GTDB): domain Bacteria; phylum Pseudomonadota; class Alphaproteobacteria; order Sphingomonadales; family Sphingomonadaceae; genus Sphingopyxis. The sequence goes on from PHEM01000016.1 coordinate 8,877, forward strand.
ATCACATTGGTCGGCCGAACCGCCTTGTCGGTGCTGATCAGGATGAAGCGGCCGACGCCTGTCTCTTCCGCCGCCAGCACCGTGTGGAGCGTCCCCATCACATTGTTGCGAAGTCCCGCGACCGGATTGCTTTCGACCAGCGGCACATGCTTGTAGGCGGCGGCATGGAACAAGGTGTCGGGGCGATAGCGTTTCAGCACCCGGCCGATCGAGGCCCGGTCGGCGACGTCGCAAAGTTCGGGGACGATCTCGGTCGAAAGGCCCATGTGCCGCGCGGTCTCCGCCAGTTCGCGGTCGATCCGGTACAGCGCGAACTCAGTCTGCTCGACCAGCACCAGCCGGCTTGGCCGACAGCCCATGATCTGGCGGCAAAGCTCGCTTCCGATCGAGCCGCCCGCGCCCGTCACCAGCACGACTTTGCCCGCGATGTTGCGTCCCATCAGCAATTCGTTGGGCGGAACAGGATCGCGACCGAGCAATTCCTCGATCTGCACATCGCGCAGATCGCTGATCGCGACGCGGCCTTCGACGATATGCCCCACGCTGGGCAGGGTCCGAACGGCGACATTCTGCGTCGACACGAACTCCACGATCTCGCGGCGCCGCGCGCGGGTCGCACTGGGAATCGCCAGCAGAATTTCCTGGATTCCGAAATCGGCGATGATGTTTTCGTGCTTGCTGGTCGCAAAGACCGGAATACCGTCGAGCAACTGCTCGTCGAGCCGCGCATCGTCATCGATGAAAGCGACGACCTTCAGCTGCGATTCGTGACGCAGCCCCAGCGCAAGCTGCTGCCCCGCCCGCCCCGCCCCATAGATGGCGACCCGGCGGTAGCCGCCGAGTGATGGCCGCTCGCTCGCGAGGACGTCGACGAGCGCGAAGCGGATGAGCAGGCGGCTGAGGCACAGAAGCGAAAGAAAGATGACGGGGAAAAGCAGCCCCATCGTGCGCGGAACGCCCGGGATCGAAACGAACATGAACAAAAGCGTCATGGGAATCGCAAGAATGGCGACCGAAACGCCAAGTCCCATCATCGTCCGGCCACCCGCGAACCGCAGCAGCGTCATATAGGTCTTGCGCGGCACGGCGATCAGGAACCAGATCGACAGACCGGCAACCGTCAGGGTCAGAAAAGGCTTCCAGCCCCAGAACGGATCTCCCGTCCGCAGAAACAGCGCGGCCCAGACCGCGACGACGCAGATGACCGCATCCATCGCAATCGCCATCCACCGGCGGCGCGAGCGCGGCAGGTGCGCGAAGGTCAGCAACGCGCGTGTGACGATGCTGTCGAGACGGCGGAATTGCCCTTCGGCAAGTTTGACGAGACGGGACGACGCCATCAGGAGAGCCTTTGTCCTGTCGGCCGGTGCCGCGACCCCGCGTCCGGAACCGCATTCCGCGTCGAAAATCGAGGCCATTCCATCGGCCCACCGGGGCGGCAAGGCATCATAGCTCATTCCTCATGCGATGGACTCCGCCGTGCAAAACCAGATCTGGTCGCCTTCCAGCCCGACCGCCGTGAGACGGTTCGAGGCATAGGCGCCGGTGTCGATGCCTAGGCGATTTCCGCGATGTTCGGGTTCTTTGGTGATCGTATGTCCATGCACGACGTAAACGCCATGATCGCGCGTATCATCGAGGAAAGGCTGGCGAATCCAGCGCAGGTCCGACAATTTCTGATTCTCGATCTCGACGCCAGGCCGGATGCCCGCATGGACGAACAGATAGTCGCCCAGCCGCACCCATGGTTTTCCATCGTTGAGGAACGCATGATGTTCAGGCGGAACCAGCGTTGGAAGAATCGCCGCCAACTCGCCCCAGTCCATCCGGCGCAGCGCATCCTGGTCGAGACCATAGCTGAGGATCGTCTCTTCACCCCCATAGCGGCTGAAGAATTTCAGCGCTTCAAGATCACCCGAAAGCGCGAGCAGGAAGGCTTCTTCATGATTGCCGGTGATCCAGTGAAATTCGTCCCAGCGCCCTTCCTGTTGACGCGCGCGTTCAACCACCGCCGCGGATTCCGGTCCGCGGTCGACCAGATCGCCGAGCAGGATCAGCGTGGTCGGCATCGGTCCGCGCGCCGCGCTGTCCTGCTCGATGCGCTCGATCAGCAGCGCGAACAGATCGTCGCGGCCATGAATATCGCCGATCGCATAGACGCGCCGACCCGCCGGAACCGAAAATATTCGGCTGGCCGAGTGCGCGGACTTGGGCTGGCGTTTCCAGAACATCGAGGCAACCATTTTTCAGAACAAGGGCTTATCGGCACGCAGGAACCAAAAGCGGACAAACGCGCCGCCCCGTCGCGCGTTCCGCTGATTCCGGCGCCGTACCTAGTCTTATGGCTCCCAATTGACAATATGGACGGAAACGCACGTCCTCAGCCGTGCCATTGATAGAGGTCGCGTTGCGACGCCAGTTCCCGACCCTCCAGTCCGGACTGCGACCCGATTTCGCCGGCGGCCCCGAATGCCGCCATGTCCTGTGCCAGGCCAAGAAACTGCGGATTCCATGCGCCTCCGCCATCCTGCGCGACATCGCTCGCGACGGGCGCATCGAACGACCGGGCGGATTCCGGAGCGCCGGTCAGCGAAACGATGGTCCCGTCCTTGAAACGGACGGCCTCGATGTCGATCAGCCTATCCTGCCCATCGTCGCCGTCGATGTCGGGCCGCAGGTCGGTGACCAACACATGCCCATCGGCGATGTCGATCTGATAATGCTCCCGAAGGCCCGAATAATAAGCGACGTCATAGCCGGTCCCGCCATCAAGGAAATCATTCCCTCCACCGCCGAACAGCAGGTCATCGCCGTCCCCGCCGTATAGCTTGTTGGTCCCGGCCGAGCCGTAGAGCCAGTCGCCCCAGCTTGTACCGACGACATTCTCAAGGCCGACCAGCACATCGCCATGCGCCCAGTTCCAGGTTCCCGTCCCGGCCGCGAGGTCGATCCATACCGCGCCGTAATTGCCCGAATAGTCGGCGGTGTCCTCACCCGCGCCGCCGTCGAGCAGGTCCGCGCCGCGTCCCCCGGAAAGGAGATCGTCGCCGTCCCCGCCGTAAAGCCGGTCGTCGCCGTCGCCGCCGTAGAGCTTGTTCGCTTCGGCCGAGCCGTAGAGCCAGTCACCCCAGTCTGTCCCAACGACATTCTCGATGCCGACCAGCGCATCGCCATGCGCCCAGTTCCAGGTGCCCGTGCCTGCGGCAAGGTCGATCCACACCGCGCCGTAGTTGCCCGAATAGTCGGCGGTGTCCTCGCCCGCGCCGCCGTCGAGCAGGTCCGCCCCGGCGCCGCCCCACAGCCGGTCGTCGCCGTCCCCGCCATAGAGCTTGTTCGCGCCCGCCGAGCCATAGAGCCAGTCGCCCCAGCTTGTGCCGACGACATTCTCGATACCGACCAGCACGTCGCCGTGCGCCCAGTTCCACTTGCCCGTACCCGTCGCGAGGTCGATCCACACCGCGCCGTAATTGCCCGAATAATCGGCGGTATCCTCCCCCGCACCGCCATTGAGCAAGTCCGCGCCCGGACCGCCGACCAGCCGGTCGTTGCCAGCGCCACCGTAAATCTCGTCGGCGCCCGCATAGCCCAGGAGATAGTCATCTCCGTCGCCGCCGCGCAGCTTGTCGGGAAGGGGCGTTCCCTCGACGATATTGGCCGCGCCATAATCCGGCAGCGGCCGACCGTCCACGATCACGTCGGCCCCTTCGAAGACATCGAGACCGAGCGGCGAGCCGCTGACCCCGACCGAGTTCAGTTCGGTGCCGGTCGCCGTGCCGATGACAGCGATCGACGCCCGCGTCGCATCGCCGAAAAAGCCGCCTTCCACGCGCGTGCCCGAAACGGCGGAGGGCAAGTCGCCGATCCGCAGGTTGTCGCGGTTTCCATATGCCGTGACACCCTCGATCAGCGTGCCGCGGGAGCCGCTGTGGACGCCGATCCCCAGATTGGCATTGTCGTGATATTGCCCGCCCCGGACCGTGGTGTTGAGCGAGCCGAGAACATTGCCGTCGGCCATGATCCCCAGACCGCTGGCATTTCCATAGGCAATGGCGTCGAGGATCAGGGCGTCGACATTGTCATAGACGATGATCCCGCCATTCTTCGCCCCTGTCACGATCGAATTGACGACGCGCGACCCTTCCTGGCTTTCCAGTGCGAGGCCGACTCGTGCATGGCCTCCGGCATCGACGAACATGTTACGGAATTCATTATTATATCCGGCGACGTCAAAGGACGCCATCAGATCGGGAAGCTGGTCGGTGGCGATGAGCCGCAAGCCGTCGACGATGCTGTCCCTGACGGCGATCAATTCGATGAAGCGCGTGCCCGACCCGGTGACGGTCGCGCCGTTGCCGAAAATCTGGATCGTCGGCATCCGCGGAAGCACATCGGCGGCATCGCCCGGACCGAAATCGAACTGGATCGGGCGCTCGACCGTCACCAGCCAACTGCCGTCCTCCTGCGCGACCGACGAGACCACGGTAAACGTATTGCCGTGAAAGCCCGAACCGGTCGCGGAATCGCGAATCCGAAGCAGGCTTCCCGGCGCGACCTCCGCCTGAATCACGACCTGCTCGCTGCCGAATTCATTATGCGCCGCGACAGCGGTCGAAAGCAGCAGCGATCCGGGCGCCGCATAGAAAGCAGCCACGCTCGGCCTGGAATGATTGGGCACCAGTTGCGAGATGATCGTGACGTTTTCGTTCATCACGAGACGCAGGCCATCGGGCAGCGCCTGCTGGCTCGCGGCGATCCAGTCGCCGTCGCGCAGTTCGATCACCATGCCTGCCGCCGACGCCGCGCTCGCCGCCTCGATCATCCGGGGCCAGTCGTCGCTGCCATCGCCTGCCGGCGCGATCGACAGCCGCTCGGAAACGGTCGCGAAATACCCCGACACGCCCCCGTCGAGCACGACCCATCCGTCCGCGACGAGGCCCGGATCGGACCGGAATTCATAGCGCGCGTCGGTTTCCGCGACATAGACGATCGCGGACGAAGGGATGGTGCCCTCGGCGGCGAAATCCGCCCGCGTTTCAAAGACCAGATCGCCTTCTTGCGGACCGAGGATGCCGGTCGGGGCGATATTGGGCACCGTGCTGGGTTGATTTGTCATGCCGAAGCGCCTTTCAAATACTCGCCGCCGCACCGACACCGATACCGACAAGGCCGATCAGGCGTGCCATAGATGGCCGGCGGCGGCCATGTCCAGTTCGATACGGGTAACGCGGCCCGGTCTATCGCTCGCGTCCCGCCTCGCCGACCGTTCGGCTGATCGGAGAGAGCAGATATTGGATGATCCGCCGGCGATCGGTCTTGATCTCCGCCTGAACGGCCATTCCCGGCTGCAAGCGCCCGCAAAGGCGCGAGCGCGCAGAGGGGGCGCCGCAGTCGAGATGGATTCGCGCGACATAGACGAGACCTCCGCCCGTGCGATCGGCAATCCCCGCATCAGCGCGGCTTTCCGCCTTGCCCTCACGATCGATCGCGTCGCGGCTGATGTCGTGCACTTCTCCGTCGATCAGCCCATGTTCGGTGAAATCGAACGCTTCGACCTTGACCGCCACGCGCTGCCCTACCTTCACGAAGCCGATATCGCGGTTCTGGATAAATGCCTCGACCTCGATGCCGCCCTGACAGCTTTCGGCGCGCGCCGAACCACAAGGAACGATGACCATCAGCGGCGCCGCCGCCTGCACGACTCCGCCGACGGTGTTCACCGCGAGTTGCTGCACCACGCCATCGACAGGCGCGCGCAATTCCTTGAACTGGCGGAGGCGCACGGCCTTGCGGACATCTTCGCCGGCCAGCCCGGCCTTGTCGGTCGCGGTCGCGAGGTCGGTCGCGGCGGTCTTGCGGAACGTCTCGCGCAGCGAAGCCAGTTGCGCGTCGATCGTCGCGATCGACGCGCGGGCGCGCACCGCATTGGCGCGCTGGACGTCGATGTTGCGCAGATGCTCGGCGCGCATCTGCTGATATTCGAGCAGGCGGAGCTTCGAATAATAGCCTTGCGCCGTCAGCTGATCGCGTGCCGCCAGCTGCTTTTCGATGAAGGGCAGCGCCTCGCGCAATTTCGCGAGTTCGGCCTCTGCGCCCTGCCGCTCGGCCGCCCTTTCGGCGCGCTGGCCCAGCAGCGTCGCCCGGTCGGCTTCATATTGCCCGATCGCGCTGGCGACGAAGGCGCTTTCGGTCCGCGCGACATCGGCGGGCGTGCCCGGCGGCGGCGCGAACGCCCCGCGCCGCCCGTCGGCATGGGCGAGCAGCGCCGCGCTTCGCGCCTTCGCCAGTTGCGCCGACAGCAGCGCCTGCCCGCTCTGCGCTTCGTCGGCGCTCGCCAGCGTGGGATCGAGTTCGAGGAGCAGGTCCCCCGCCTTCACGAATTTGCCGTTGCGGACGTGGATGGCCCGCACCGCGCCGATTTCGACCGACTGGATGATCTTCACATTGTCCGACGGCACGGTCTTGCCCGTCGCCACGGCCACGACATCGACGCGGCCGAAGATCGACCAGATCAGCGCCGCGACCAGCAGACCGCAGATCAGCAGCATCAACTGACGCCGCGACGGGCTGGGCGGCGTTTCGATGATTTCCAGCGCGGCGGGCAGGAATTCATGGTCGCTGCGCGGCGCCGCGAGGCGGTTGGCGACCGTCTGGTCCTTCCAGCTTTCGCGCAGGATCGACCAGTGCCGTGCAAGGCCCGGAAAGCGGGCTTCGCCGCGCCTCACCGGGCCGATCCCTGCTGTTTCGCGTAAAGCTGGGCATAGCGCCCGCCCGATCGCAGCAGCGCCTGATGATCGCCGATCTCGGTCACTTCGCCGTCCTCGATGGTGACGATCCGGCTGCACCGGCGCACGGCCGACAGCCGGTGCGCGATGATCAGCACGGTTCGGCCCCTGGCGATGCGGGCCAGATTGTTCTGGATGATCTCCTCGCTCTCGGCGTCGAGCGCGCTCGTCGCTTCGTCGAATATCAGGATGCGCGGATTGGTGATGAGTGCACGCGCGATCGCCAGGCGCTGGCGCTGGCCGCCCGACAGATTGCCGCCCCGTTCCTCGATGATCGTGTCATAACCTTGCGGCAGCGCGAGGATGAATTCATGCGATCCCGACAGTTTCGCCGCCGCGATCACCTGCTCCATCGGCAGCGTGCTGTTCGCCAGCGCGATATTTTCCCGCACCGAGCGGTTGAACAGGATGCTGTCCTGCAGGACGACGCCGACCTGCCGCCGCAGCCAGGCAGGATCGGCCAGCGCCAGATCCGACCCGTCGACCAGCACGCGCCCTTCGTCGGGGACATACAGCCGCTGGACTAGCTTGGTCAGCGTCGACTTGCCCGATCCCGACGGCCCGACAATGCCGAGCATCTCGCCCGCCGGGATGTCGAGATCGATGCCGCGAAGCACGTCGGGTGTGTCGGGGCGATAGCGGAAGCGAACGCGCTGAAAGCTGATCGCGCCCTCGATCGGCGGCAGCGCCGCGCGTCCCGCATCGTGCGCGGGTTCGCCCGGCGCATTCAATATGTCGCCCAGGCGCTCGACCGAAATGCGCACTTGCTGGAAATCCTGCCAGAGCTGCGAAAGCCGCAGGATCGGCTGCGCGACGCGGCCCGCGAACATGTTGAAAGCGACGAGGCTGCCAACACTCATGTCGCCCGCGATGACCGCCTTCGCGCCGACATAGAGGATCGCGACGGTGGTCAGCTTCGACACGAACTGGATCGCATGATTGCCCCAGATCGACAGGACCGCGACGCGGAACCCCGTCGCGATATAGCCCGCGAACTGCCGTTCCCATCGGTCGCGCATCCGCGGTTCGACCGCCATGGCCTTCAGCGTGCCGATACCCGTCACGGTTTCGACGAGGAACGCCTGATTCTCTGCGCCGCGATTGAATTTCTCGTCCAGCCCGGCGCGGATCGGCGGCGTCACCATGATCGAGATCAAGACATAAAGCGGGATCGTCAGCGCGACGATCAGCGTCAGCAGCGGCGAATAGAGATACATCACGACGAAGAAGATGATCGTGAAGAACAGGTCGATGGTGACGGTCATCGCGTTCGAGGTCAGGAAACCGCGGATGCTCTCCAACTCGCGCACGCGCGCGACGCTGTCGCCGACGCGCCGCGCCTCGAAATAGGACAGCGGTAGCGACAGCAGGTGACTGAACAGCGCCGTCGACAATTCGGCGTCGACACGGTTCGTCGTATGCGCGAACAACCAGTTCCTAAGGCCCGACAGCAGCGTTTCGAAAAACAGGATGGCGGCAAAGCCGATCGTCAGCACGTCGAGCGTGCCCATCGACCGGTTGACGAGCACCTTGTCGATCACGAGCTGGAAGAAGATCGGCGAGACGAGCGCGAAAAGCTGAAGGAAAAAGCTCGCGATCAGGACATCGCGCAGCGGCTTGCGATATTTCACCAGCGCCGGGATGAACCACGCGATGTCGAACGGCCGCTTCGCACCCGTCGTGCGTTCACGCGTGGTCAGCAGCAGCAGGTTGACTTCGCCAGTTTCCGTGGCGAACGCGGCCTCGGCGCGCGCCTCCGCATAGATTTCGGGTCTCGGCTCGCCCGGCATCAGCACCAGATAGCGCGGCTCCATTCCCTCGCCGCGCTCGGCCTTCAGGAGGATCGCGGTTCCCCCGTCGCGGCGGGCGACCAGCGCCGGAAGCGGCAATTTCGGAAGCGTCGCCATGTCGGCGCCGCGCCGCCGCGCCATAAGCCCGAGCTTCCCCGCGATCCGCAGCAGGTCGTCGAAATCATAGGGCTTGTCGCCCTGCCCCCGGTCGTGGTGAATCTGGGCGGGATCGGCAAGCACGCCCAGAAAACGGGCAAGGACCACGAAGCTAGCGAGAGCTTCATCTGCGGCGCCCAGCGGAGCCTTGTCCGGCGATGTTCCCATGCGATCCGACCTGTAAACACGCTAGGACGCAAGGGAATGCGCCGTGCAGTCTTCCCTATGAGTCATAACCGGATATGACAACCGGAGGCTTCATTATTCGACCTCACGCCGATCGAGGCGGGATATTCAAAGAAGGGATGCGTTCCCGGCGAGTTGCAGACGATCCGGGTCCGTTGGGGAAAGCGGAGCCGTTTCGCCGCCGAAACCCGCGACATCGGCCGTCATCCGGGCAAGAATCGTATCGAAGGACAGCGTCGTCCCGTCCCGGAAGCGGATGGCCTCGATATTGACCAGCAGATCCTGCCCGTCGCCGCCGTCGATGCCGGACCGCACGTCGGTGACCGTAACCTGCCCCTCCGTGAAGTCGATCCGATAATCCTCTTGAAGACCAGAGTAACAAGCGACGTCATAGCCGGTCCCGCCATCAAGGAAATCATTCCCTCCACCGCCGAACAGCAGGTCATCGCCGTCCCCGCCGTAAAGCTTGTTCGCTTCGGCCGAGCCGTAGAGCCAGTCGCCCCAACTCGTGCCGACCACATTCTCGATGCTAACAAGGACGTCACCATGCGCCCAGTTCCAGGTGCCCGTGCCTGCGGCAAGATTGATCCACACCGCGCCGTAATTGCCGGAATAATCAGCGGTGTCCTCCCCCGCGCCGCCATCGAGCAAGTCCGCCCCGGCGCCGCCCCACAGCCGGTCGTCACCAGCACCCCCATAGAGCTTGTTCGCCCCCGCCGAGCCATAGAGCCAGTCGTTGTAGCTTGTGCCGACGACATTCTCGATGCTGACCAGCACATCGCCATGCGCCCAGTTCCAGGTGCCCGTCCCAGCCGCGAGGTCGATCCACACCGCACCGTAATTGCCCGAATAATCGGCGATGTCCTCGCCCGCACCGCCGTCGAGCAGGTCCGCCCCGGCGCCGCCG
>PHEM01000378.1 GCA_002842935.1 Alphaproteobacteria bacterium HGW-Alphaproteobacteria-13
CGGCGCCAGTGCGCGGCCAACTCCGGGTCGGACGGCGGATCGGGCGCGAGCCGCCACAGCAGCAGGCCGATCTTGCCGCCGACGATCGTCGCCGCCGCGATCAGCGAGACCAGCCACCAGATCAGGAAATCGCGCCAGTCGCTCACCATCAACTCCACAATTGCACGGTTTCGATCATGCGCGGCGACGTCGCCGTGACGCGCACGGGCAGGATGACCACCGTCCCCTCGGCCAGCGTGACGCCGGTCAGGCGCGGGTTGAGCGCGATCACCTCTTCGACCGCGTCGACGCTGCCCAGCGCGCGCCAGCACAGCGCGTCGAGCGTCTCGCCCGCGATCGCGGGGGCACGGGTCAAAGGGGTCGCATCGGCCATCAGATCAGCTCCACGTCGATGCGCGTGGTGCCGAGGATGTCGCGTACCGCCGCCAGCGCGCGCGCGGTCATGTCGGGACCGACCAGCGATTCTTCGTCGATGCGGTCGACTTCGTCGTTCGTCGCACTGCTGTCGCGCGCGAAGGCGGCGAGTTCGGCCGCCGCGTACAGGCGCACCGCGCGCGCGAACAGCAGCGACAGGCGATGTTCGCCGTCGATCGTCTCGCCGGGCTTGACCATGGCGAGCGACGTGCAGCCTTCGGCGATTCGTGCGATCTGCCAGTCGGAAAGCTGGACGAGGACGGTGACGATCGCGCCCCGGATCGCCTCGACCAGGCGCGCGTGCGGCGTCTCGCCGCGCAGGCGCATGCCAGCGCGCATTGCGCCCACATCGATCGCGGGAAACCAGCCATCGGCCGCCACGGTCGCGCCGGGGGGCGAATGCGGGGCGGGCGGTGTCGCGACAAATCCGGTCATGGCCGTCTTCCAAAAAGTGCGGGGGTGAGGAGCGCATATCCGGCAGCGGAGAACCGGACCGGATCACGCACCGCCCCCGCGGCGCCGTGGGGCGTCAAGTGGGAGGCGCGAGCTTCTTCAGTTCGCGCCCCAGCGTTTCGATATCCTTCGCGACCCCGACCTTGGCATCGAGGCTGCGCGCGCGCGTCAGTGCGTCGAGCGCGGCCGACAGCAGCGCGGGCTTGCCCCCGGCGGCCGCGCCCTCGTCCTCGGCGTCGAAGGCGTCGGCATCGGCCATCAGCTTGCGGCCGATCGCCTTCAGCAGCTTGGCGCGGACTTCGTCCGGCATGTCGTGAGGATCGGTCAGCGCCTGCGCGGCGATCAGCGTGCCATGGTCGACCGCCGCGACGTCCTTCAGGCCCGCGTCGGCGATTTCCTCGGCGATCAGGCAGGCGGCGGTGCGGCGCAGGCGCGCGATCTCGATGCCGTGCGTCAGCACATGCGCGCCGATCTGGAGCGCCGCCGTCCATTCGTGGAGGTCGAGGCTCCACACCAGCATGGTCGCGACGATCTCATCCTGCACCGCTGCGCCGTCCTTGCCCGCGCGCAGCGCGCCGTCGATCCAGTCGCGATAGCGGCCGATCATCCCGGCCTTGGTCTCGATCTTGCGTTCGACCGACTGGATGTTCGACAGCGTCCGCAGATCCTCGCCCAATTGCTCCAGCAGCGCGGCATATTCGGGATTGACCGACGCGGGCGCGGGGGCCTTCGGCCTTGCGGTGGCGGCGTGATCGAGGGCGGTCCCGGCAAGCGCGGCGGCGGCGTGGCGGGCGAGATGGCGGGAAACGAGGGACATGCGGAACTCCTGCTGGCGGGCTGGCGGCCCTATCCGGCGGACCGCCGACCGGGGCGTTATGTCCCATCTGGACCGCCCCGGCCTTCTGCTGTGGGTCCGGCGACACCGACCCGGATGTCAGACGCCGCCATCACCCCCCTCGGTGTATCAGGGGTTTTCCGGGTCTTCCGGGTCTTCCGGGTCTTCCGGCGTCGGCGCCTTGCCGATGACGATATTCTCGACGAACGCGGTGATGTCGTAATCTTCGACGACATAATCCTCGTTGACGCTCTCATAATTGGCGATGCGGTCGAGTTCGGGTTCGTCCTTCAGGAAGCGGCGGCGCGTGCCTTCCTGATAATAGATCGACAGGTTCGACAGCTTGGTGATGAGCAGCGCGTTCGCGGGGAAGAAGGGCACGCGCACGGCGGGCAGGCCGCCGAGCTGCTTTTCGGAGCGCAGGATGCGGTCCGCCGCCTCGACCTCGGTCGCCTTGTCGCCCGCCGCGTTGACGATGTTGAAATATTTCTCGTCGACCAGATCATGGCCGACGATGACGACAAGGTCGGTATCGCCGCGCAGCCATTCCGGGATCATCTTCTTGGCGTCGAGCACCAGGGCGTCGAGATTCTGATAGTCGACCTCGAGGCCGACCGTGCCGGGCGCGACATAGATCGCCTCGCCCGCGCCCGACAAGTCGCCGTCATCCAGCACATGCGCGGCGGCATGGGTGCGGATCTTGTGCAGCCAGCCCTCGTTGACGTCCTCAAGGTTCGGATTGGCGACGCGGTCGGTGGTGGCGGCGACCGATTCCCCGTGCCAGCCGATCATGATGCGGTCGCGGCCCTGCTGCTTGGCGATCGCGTTGCGGATCAGCGTCTGGAAATCGGGCTTGTGCCGCCACATATCCAGCTTCGCATAGCGCAGCGCATAGTCGAAGTTCGTCTGGCGGCACGTATAGCGCCCCTTGTCGCTGGTGTCGGTCGGATCGGTCGGATTGCGACGCGTGCCCCCGCTGGTGTCGGTGCGCCCCGCGATCGAGCGCGTGACGCCGACGCCGACCTTGTCGCCCGACTGCTGGATGACCGGGACGATGTTGATCCGCTGGAGGAACTCGCTTCCGGCCTTGATGACCTCTTCGAGCTTCTGTTCGATCACCGGATCGACGGTGAATTGCGTGGTGGCGTCCTGGATGCCGTTCAGCAGCGCGATCTGCGACACATAGGCGGTGAAGAGGACGCGGGTGGCGTTGAGCATGGTCGTTTCCCTGAAAGTGCGAAAAGGCGAGAGCGGGGCGGGTGCGGTCGGGTCAACAGTCGGTCTTGACGGACTGGTCGGCGATGCCCGTCGACAGCGGGCGGCTGT
>PHEM01000379.1 GCA_002842935.1 Alphaproteobacteria bacterium HGW-Alphaproteobacteria-13
CCGCCGCCTCCAGCGCGGCGAGCCGCGCCTCCTGCGCCGCGATCAGGAACAGCGCGAGCTGGTCGGGACGGATACCGAAACGGTCGCCCGCCGCCTGGACGGGATCGCCCTCCTCCGCATCCTGCCGCGCATCCCACTGGTCCCAGCACAGGAAAGCATAGCGGCTGCTCGGGTCGGCCTCGTCCCCCAGCGGATCGATCAGCCCTTCGTCGGCCATGATCGCCCACACCTCCTGCGCGATCACGCCGACATGCTCGCGCGCGGCCTGCGCGCCCTTTGCCTCGATCGCGGCGAGGAACTGGAAGATACCGACAGTCCCGGCGATGCGGCGGCCCGCGCGCAATTCGGCGGCGGTGAAAGCGCGCAATGCGGTCTTCTCGCGCGCGTCGGAGGTATTGATGGCGCCATCGACGCCATAATAGGTTTTGACGCGCTGCGCCGCCGATCCGATATTATAGAGGTTGTTGCTGCCGGGCAGCAGATGGCCGCCCGTCACTTCCCAGTGCACGGCGCCGGTGTGCGTGCCGATCGCGTCGGCGGTGCAGATCCGCACCGTCGTCGCGGCCTGCCCGGCGCTGGTCCCGCCGCCCAGCATCAGGATATTGGCCGTGTCGGCGTTATAGGCGTAATAGACCGTGACCTGCGCGTCCACGGCGGTGTCATAGGCCGGGCTGTAAAGCCGCGCCGACTTGATCGCCCCGCTCGTCTTGCCGCTGCCGAGCAGAACGCCGTCCGACCCGATCACTTCCAGCGAATGCGTCGAACTGGCGGTGCCGATGCCGACACGTCCGCCCGCATCGACGCGGACCCGTTCGACGCCGCCCGTGACAAGGCTCAGGACATTCGCGCCGGGCCGATAGACGCCCGTGTCCGGGTCGGCGGCAAAGCCGATCGACGGCAGCGCTGCCGTGCCGTCGGCGCAGGCCAGCGGCGCGCCCGCCAGCACGCGTCCTCCCGCATCGCGATAGGCCAGCGCCGCCAGCGGGATATTCACCCAGCCCGCGCTGCGCCGCACGGTCAGCGTGTCGCCGTCGACGCCGTTCGCGGCCGCCGCATGCCCCGTCGACAGCGGCTGCTTTCCCGCCAGCGCATCGGCCAGACCGGCGAGGGCAGCGCCTTGCGCGGCCGCGCCGTCCTGCTGCCCGGCGAACCATGCCGCGCCGACGGTCAGCGCGATCGTCTTCAGCCCCGGCGCGAAATCGACGCGCGCGCCGCCGTGCGAAGAGGCGGCGACCGTCTCGCGGACCAGCCGCCCGTCCGCGTCGATATGGCCCGTGCCGTTTTCCCACTCGGCGGGCCAGGCGACGCTCGCCACGGCATAGTGAAAGGACGCGCCGGGCGGCACGGCGTCGGCGAAGCGGCGATGGCCGGGCGCGGCGCCGGTCGGCGTCAGCGGTCCCGTGCCGCCGTCATGGCACATCTCGCGCACCAGGTCGGCGAAAAAAGGTGTCGGCATGGCAGGGCCATCCTTTCCGGCTGGGATTGTCATGGAAACAGCGGGTAGCGCCCGGCCCGTTCCCGAAAGGGAAGGGAACCGGACCGGGCGCCCCTCGCGCGCCGGCGTCGTTTAGCTGGCGGCGAATTTCATCAGCTTGATGGCCTGCGAATCGATGATCGCGCCGCCCACCCGCTTGGTTGCATAGAAATGCACGAAGGGCTTGTTGCTGAACGGATCGCGCAGGATGCGCGTCTCGCCGCGGTCGGCGATCAGATATCCGGCGCGGAAATTGCCGAAGGCGATCGACAGGCTGTTCGCCGCGATGCCGGGCATGTCGTCGGCCTCGACGACCGGATAGCCGAGCAGCGTCGCCGCCTGCCCCTCGACCAGCCCCGGCTGCCACAGGAACGCGCCGTCCGTGGTCTTGAACTTGCGCACGCTCGCCAACGTGTCGCTGTTCATCACCCAGCACGCGCCCTGGCGATAAGGGACCTTCAGCGCATGGACCAGCTCGACCAGCTTGTCCTGCGGGTTCGACGCGGCAAAGCCGCCCGCCCCACCGCTCGCGACATATTGCAGCGTCCCGAACGCCCGCGCGCCGTCGGCTTCGTTCGTCGTCGCATAGGACAGGAAGCCCTTGGGCCGGTTCGTGCCGTTGCCGCCGACGAACGCCGCGCCTTCCGCGACCGCGAACTCGCGCGCCAGTTCGTCGGCCAGCCAGCCCTCGACGTCGAACATCGCGTCGTCCAGCATCGCCTGGCTCGCCGCCGGATTGGCGTAAAGCTCGCCCGAGGGCGGCACAATCTCGGCAAAGCCGCGCGTCGCCGTCACGGGCCGCGCGTCCGTCTCGCCGACCCAGCCCGCGCCCATCGATCCGGTCGCGACCAGCTTGCGATAGCCGCTCGTCCCCGTCTGCACGACGGTCGCGATGGACCGGATCGGCGACAGCGCCTTCAGCGTCGCTGCGATGCTGTGGTCGATCTCGCGCGGCACGGCATAGCCGCCCTCGGCGCCCGACGCGCCCGACAGGCTTTTCATCTCCACGCCGCCATCGATCCCGCGCCGCAGATAGCGCTCGACAAAGGCGCCCTTCGCCGGATCGTCCGCCTTCGCCCCGTCGAGCGGCAGCCGCGAAGCCGCCACCGCCTGCCGCTCGACCTGCGCCTTCAGCGCCGCGACCGACGCCTTGAGTTCATCGACGGCCTCCGCCGCCAGCACCGCGTCGAACGCGCCGTCCAGCGCATCCGCCTTCACTTCCACATCGTCCATGCAACTTCTCCTTCAAAAAGAAAATCCTCCCCGCTCGCGGGGAGGGGGACCGCCAAAGGCGGTGGAGGGGGCTGGCGGCCTTACGCAGCGCCAGACCAAAAACCCCCTCCGTCAGCGCTTCGCGCTGCCACCTCCCCACAAGTGGGGAGGATCCACCGCGATCACCCGCGCCAGCGCCTGCATCGGCCGCGCCACCAGGCTCACTTCGGCAAGGTCGAGCGCCAGCAACTCGCGCGGCATTCCCCCACGCGCAGCCCGCACCCGATAGCCAAAGGACAACCCCGTCAGCGCCCCGCGCGCCACCAGCCCC
>PHEM01000017.1 GCA_002842935.1 Alphaproteobacteria bacterium HGW-Alphaproteobacteria-13
TTGGGCTTCATCTTCGTTCCTTCGTCACTACGACGAAGCCCAAATCCTCCTTAAATCACAACCTCAAATCTGTGCCATTGGTGCTGACGGCGGACAATTTCGCGCCCTCGGCCGACAGGCTGTTCATCAGCCCGACCAGCCCCAGCTTGGCGGCGGCATAGCCCGCCGCGCCGGGGGTCGGATACAGCGCGCCCTCCGACGTCGTCATCAATATCCGGCCATGACCCTGCGCGCGCATCTGTTCCCACACCGCGTGCGAGCAGACGGCTGCGCCGATCAGGTTGACGTCCACCAGTGCCTTGAAATCCGCGAGTTCGGTCCGGGCGAAGCCACGGCTGCGCAGGATTCCGGCATTGTTGATCAGCACGTCGATCCGACCCCAGCGTCCGATGGCGTCGGCGACCATCGCCGGGACGGCCTGCTCGTCCGTCACGCTGCAACGGGCGGCAAAGGCCTCGCCGCCGAAGCGCCCGATCTCTTCGGCCACCGCCTCCGCTTCGCTGCCGAGATCGTTGACCACGACCCGGACTCCGCGCCGTGCAAGCGCGATCGCATAGGCCTTTCCCAGCCCGTTTCCGGCGCCTGTGACGATCGCGACGCGACGGTCGGATTCGGCTTGCATCGACTTTCTCCTCGGGCGTTGCGGACGCGACCGGCCCGCACGGCGGCGCGATGATCGCGATTCCCAAGCGTCCCCTAAATTGGCGAAAGCCGAAACTGGCCCCCTCCTGGCGAGGGGGTCAAAGCATGAAGGGACCGGGCTAGGAGAAGCGAAACGGGCGGGAACACCGGATATGGCTCAGCAACTCAGCGCGCAGGACGCGCAATTTCTCTACCTTCAGACCGGCGATACGCTGACCCATATCATGGGCATCTATATCTATGATCCGTCGACCGCGCCGGGCGGTAAGGTGCGGTTCAAGGATATCGTGCGCCACATCGGCGCGCGGCTCGACACCTCGCCGGTCTTTCGCCGCAAGCTCTATCGGCTGCCGTTCGATTTCGACCATCCCTATTGGATCGAGGATCCGCAGTTCGACCTCGAAGCCCATGTGACGCATGTCCGCCTGCCCGAACCGGGCGACTGGCGGCAGTTCTGCATCCAGGCCGCGCGGCATTTCAGCCGCCCGATGGACATGAACCGGCCGCTATGGGACGTCTATGTCGTCGAAGGACTCGATCGCATTCCGGGGGTCGCGCCGGGCAGTTACGCGCTGCTTCACCGGGTCCATCATGCGGCGATCGACGGCGCATCGGGATCGGTCAGCTATGCCGCGCTCAGCGATCGGGACGCCAAGGGAACAGCGGCGCTCGAAGTCGATTTCGACCGGGAGGAACTGGGCGACGTGCCGGGACCGGTCGAACTGCTCGTTCGCAGCGCCGCCGCGAACATCCTCTCCCCGCTGAACTTCTTCGACACGCTGATGCGCCATTCGCCCGCGCTGATGGGCGCGGCGCACAAGGGGCTGACCGAGACCGAGACCGCGATGGGTCCGCATGTGCCGCAGACGCGCTTCAACGCGCCGGTTTCGGTGCACAAGATGTTCGACGCGACCGCGCACCCCTTTGCGGAGATCAGCGCGATGCGCCGGCTCGCGGCGGGCGCGACGATCAACGACGTGGTTCTGGCTATCTGTAGCGGTGCGCTGCGGCGCTATCTGGAGCATCATGGCGAGCTTCCCGAGGAAACGCTGATCGCGGTCGCGCCGGTCAATGCGCGGTCCGACCAGGGCGAGGCGCGGACGCCGGGGAACAACATCAGCGCGATGACGGTCGAGCTTTGCTCGCATATCGCCGATGCCGTCGAACGCCTGCGCGCGATCCGCGCCTTCACCGCCGATGCCAAGGAAGCGAAGACGGGGCTGTCGGCGCGCGTGATGACCGACCTGTCGAAACATATTCCGGGCGCGACCATGGCGCAGGTCGCGCGGCTGATGGCCAGCCCCCGTTTCGCGCCGCGCCAGACGAATGTCCTCATCACCAATGTGCCGGGACCGCAGTTCCAGCTCTTCATGAACGGCGCGAAGCAGACCCACCAGTTCGCGATGGGACCGCTCGCCAACAATATGGGACTCTTCATCGCGGTGCTCAGCTATAACGGCACCATCAGCTTCAACATCACGTCCGAGCGCCGGATAATGCCCGACATCGACTATTTTCGCCGCTGCATCGACGATGCGGTCGCCGAACTGCGCGACGCCGTCCGGGCATCGGCGGACGCCTGAACGGGAACTTCCCCCATGATCATATCGACTTTGACCGACCTCGCGCTCGACACGCCGCGCACCGCGGCGAAGCTGTCGCTCCACGCGCTGCGCTGGACGATGGGTCTCTTGCCGCATCGCCGTCCCGTGGACGATATCGAATGGTCCTGGCTGGAAAGCGGTCCCGCCGACGGCGAGCCGCTCGTGCTTCTTCATGGTTTTTCCGGCAGCAAGGATAATTGGCTGCTCTATGCGCCGCTGATGGCCGGGCGCTACCGCGTCATATGCCCTGATCTTCCCGGCTTCGGCGACAGCACGCGCGATCCCGACAATGATCATCGCATCGCCCCGCAGGTCGCGCGCCTCGCGGCCTTTCTCGACGCGCTGGGAATCGAGCGCTGCCATCTCGGCGGCAACAGCCTCGGCGGCTATGTCGCGCTCGCTTTCGCGCTGGAGCATCCCGAACGGCTTCTGTCGCTCAGCCTTCTCAACAATGCGGGGGTGAATGGACCCGAGCGCAGCGGTCTCCAGCAACAGATGGCGCACGGGAAAAATCCGATGCAGCTCCATTCGCGGCGCGATCTCGACCGGATTTTGGGACTGGTGATCCATCGCCCGCCCTATGTTCCGCTTCTCGTCAAATATCTCGTGCTGGCGGAGCACCGCCGCTATGGGACGCTGCTCGACCACATCTTCGGCCAGGTCATCCAGGATGCGTTGGAGCGCCCGCTCGACGACCGGCTCGGCGAGATCGAGGTTCCGACCATCATCTTCTGGGGCGAAGAGGATCAGTTGCTGCATGTCAGCGCCGCTACGTTCCAGAATGAGCGCATCGCGGGCAGCGAACTCGTGGTCTTCGAAGGCGTCGGCCATGTTCCGATGATCGAGCGTCCCTGGGCCACGGCGCGGCATCACCGCGACTTTCTGGCCCGGACGATGCCGTCCGCGACGGACGGCGCGGGATGATGAGCCGGACCGCAGGGCGTCCGAGGATCGCCGCTGAAATGCGGCGCTGTCAGGAAATGCTCGCCGTGAACCGCGTCGGACCATAGTGTCCGCAGGAACTTTCGGCTCGAATCGGCGTTGACCGCTTATCGTACAGGATATTCCGGCGGCGCCGCCCGCAACGCCCGTCGCATCCGCGCGGAGGGCAGGACGAGGGGCGCCTGGTTGAGGAGAAAGTCATGTTTCGCTGGGCCATTATTTTCGCGGTCATCGCACTCGTCGCGTCGCTGCTCGGTTTCGGGGGCATTGCCGGCCTCTCGGCGGAATTTGCGAAAATCCTGCTGGTCATCGCCGCCGTGCTGTTCGTCGTCGCCTTCCTGTTCGGACGCGGCGGCCGCACCATGCCATAACCCTGGGCCACAAACCTTGGAAGTCGCGCTCGGCAGCGGCGCGATTCCCTCGGGTGCCGGCGGCCTTGCCCCCTTGGGCTGTCGGCACACCCGATATGCCGCCCCGCTGTGGGCGGCGCCCCGATCCTTACTTCCCGGCCCTCCACGCGCGCACGGCGGCCATCGTCTTTTCGACATGGGCCTGCGGGCTGCGGTCGGTATAGCTCAGCAGGATCGTCCCGTTCGGCGCGATGACGAAGGATGTGCGGTTGGAGATCATCGTCTGGTTCGGTCCCGCCACGGCGGTGTCGTATCGCGCCGCGACCCTCGCCCCCGGATCGGCCGCGACGGCGAATTTGTCGCGGCATTCCGACCGGGAGAATTCCGCGACGCGATCGATATTGCCCGCCGTCACCCCGATGACGCGCGCGCCCAGCCGCTGGAAGTCGTCCGTCGCTTCGGCGAAGAGATGGGCCTCCACCGTGCAGCCGGGCGTGAAGGCGGCGGGGAAGAAATAGAGCACGACCGGTCCCTGTTTCAGCGTCTGTTTCAGGGACAGAGTGAAGGGCTTGCCGCCCTGCGCCGCGTTCAGCGTGAAGTCGGGCGCCTGCGCGCCCTGCTGGAGCGCGGCGAGACCCTGTGCGGGAAGGGCGGCCAGCGACAGGCCCATCAGGCCCAGCGACAGTGCGATCTTCATCCGGCTTTTCATCCGCGCTTCTCCCGTGCCAAGCGCTAAGTCTACAGGCCGGGCGGCGCGGGGCAAGGTGTTTCGAAGCGCGCTAGAAATCGACATCAATGCGGATCGTGTCGCTATGATGCAGCGCGTTCCGGGAGCGTTCGGCGGCAGGCCCGAAATGCCGATCGCGGTCGCATTCGACTCGCCTGCTGACAGGGCCGTCCGCCCCTGCTAACGGCCCCGCATGACCACGCCTCTTTCGCATATCCGCAATTTTTCGATCATCGCCCATATCGACCATGGCAAATCGACGCTCGCCGACCGGCTGATCCAGTTCACGGGCGGCCTGACCGAGCGCGAGATGTCGGCGCAGGTCCTCGACAATATGGATATCGAAAAGGAGCGCGGCATCACCATCAAGGCGCAGACGGTGCGCCTGTCCTACAAGGCGCAGGATGGGGAGACCTATCAGCTGAACCTGATGGACACGCCGGGCCATGTCGACTTCGCCTATGAAGTGTCGCGGTCGCTCGCCGCCTGCGAAGGCGCGTTGCTCGTCGTCGACGCGGCGCAGGGCGTGGAGGCGCAGACGCTCGCCAACGTCTATCAGTCGATCGAGCATGATCATGAAATCGTGCCGGTGATCAACAAGATCGACCTGCCCGCCGCTGATACCGACAAGGTGAAGGCGGAGATCGAGGATATCATCGGCCTGCCCGCCGACGACGCGGTGCTCGCCTCGGCCAAGTCGGGCATCGGCATCGAGGAGACGCTGGAAGCCATCGTCGCCCGCATTCCGCCGCCGAAGGGCGACGCCGCCGCGCCGCTCGTCGCGATGCTGGTCGATAGCTGGTACGACCCTTATCTCGGCGTCGTCATCCTCGTCCGCGTCGTCGACGGCGTGCTCAAGAAAGGCCAGCAGATCAAGTTCATGCAGGCGGGCACCACCCACCTGATCGACCGCGTCGGCTGCTTCACGCCCAAGCGGCAGGACTTGACCGAGATCGGTCCCGGCGAGATCGGCTTCATCACCGCGCAGATCAAGGACGTCGCGCAGGCGCGCGTCGGCGACACGGTGACGGACGCGAAGAAGCCTGCCGCCGCGCCGCTCGCGGGCTTCAAGGAAGTGCAGCCGGTGGTGTTCTGCGGCCTGTTCCCGACCGACGCCAACGACTTCGAGAAATTGCGCGAGAGCATCCAGAAGCTGCGCCTGAACGATGCAAGCTTCAGCTTCGAGATGGAGACGAGCGCCGCGCTGGGCTTCGGCTTCCGCTGCGGCTTCCTTGGCCTGCTGCATCTGGAGATCATTCAGGAGCGGCTGACGCGCGAATATGACCTCGACCTCATCACCACGGCGCCGTCGGTGGTCTATAAGCTCGCGCTGACGCGGTCGAAGGACGGCGGGCCGACCGAGATGGAGTTGCACAACCCCGCCGACATGCCCGATCCGAACCGGATCGAGGAAATCGAGGAGCCGTGGATCGAGGCGACCATCTATGTCCCCGACGAATATCTCGGCTCGATCCTGAAACTGTGTCAGGACCGGCGCGGCATCCAGAAGAACCTGACCTATGTCGGGGGGCGGGCGCAGATCACCTATGAACTGCCGCTCAACGAAGTGGTGTTCGACTTCTACGACCGGCTCAAGAGCATTTCGCGCGGCTATGCGTCGTTCGACTATCACCAGATCGGCCACCGCCCCGGCGACCTCGTCAAGATGAGCATCCTCGTCAACAACGAGCCGGTCGATGCGCTGTCGATGATCGTCCATCGCGGCAGCGCGGAAGCGCGCGGGCGCGGCATGTGCGAGCGGCTGAAGGACCTGATCCCGCGCCACATGTTCAAGATTCCGATCCAGGCGGCGATCGGCGGCAAGGTAATCGCCCGCGAGACCATCGCCGCGCTGCGCAAGGACGTGACCGCCAAGTGCTATGGCGGCGACGCGACCCGCAAGAAGAAGCTCCTCGAAAAGCAGAAGGAGGGGAAAAAGCGAATGCGCGAATATGGCAACGTCAACATCCCGCAGGAAGCGTTCATCGCCGCGCTGCGCATGGGGGATGATGCCTGACAACCCCTTCGTCACCCCGGACTTGATCCGGGGTCCCGCTTAGCAACGCCGGAAGAGCGGGACCCCGGATCAAGTCCGGGGTGACGGGTAGGGTAATCGTCGGCGATATTTGCCCTTGCCTCCATCATCGCTTATCCTCGCGCGACCGTGGACAGGGGATGGCGATGGCGGACCGACCCGACAGGCCGTTGGACAGCATCGTCGTGCACAGCCGGCTCAACGACGGCACGGCTGTTTCGCTGCGCGCCATCACGCCCGCCGACGAGGAGCGCATTCGCGAAGGCATAGCGAAACTGTCGGACGAATCGCGCTATCTTCGCTTCTTCTCGCCTTCCGCGACGATGCCCGATGAAGTGGTTCAGCGCCTCGCGGACGTCGACGGCTATAATCATATCGGCTGGGGCGCGGTCTGTACGGGCTGCGACGATGCGCCCGCGATCGGCGCGGTGCACGCCGTGCGCTATCGCGAAGGCGGGTGCGCGGGCGAATATTCGATCGCGGTGCTCGACGAATTTCAGGGCAGGGGACTCGCGCGGATGATGACGGCGGCGCTGCTGATCCAGTGCCTGGCCGAGGATCTGACCGTGCTCGATGTCCATATGCTGTCGCAGAACGAGGCGGCGCGGCGGCTGGTCAAGTCACTCGGCGCGACATGGAAGGCGGAATCGGCGGGCGTCGTTGAATATGAACTGGACGTCGCGGGCGGTATCGCCTCGCTGCGCGCCGATCTCGACGCGCCGGGCGTCGAGGATGTGTTTCAGGCGCTGATGGCGATCTGACGCAGCGGAAAGGGCGCCGGGACCAAGGTCGCCGACGCCCTTATCTTCCGTCCCTTTCGGGAAGGCGGTTTATTTCGTCGCCGGAGCCGTGGCGGGCGGGATCGCCGCCGCCTCGCCCGGAGTCATCGTGCCGCTGTCGATCGCGTCGGCCTTGGCCTCGCCTTGCGCTTCGACGGCGTCGGCCTTGTCTTCCATGGCTTCCTTCGCCGGGCCTTCGGGCATGGCGTCGGCCTGGGCGTCGATCACATCGGCCTGGGCGTCCGCCTGATCCTCGACCTGATCGGCCGCCGGGCTTTGGCACGCAGCGAGCGCGAGCGCCGAGCCGGCGGCGAATGTGATTGCAAACTTGCGCATCATGAGTGTCTCCCTTGCTTACTCGGCTGCTAAACGCGGCCCGGCGCGCTTTGTTGCAATAAATCGTCACGGCGCTGGAATCGGCCAAAAAAGAGGGCGCCGAAAGCGCCCTCTTTCCATCTTGCGGATGATGCGACTCAGAAGCGTTGCTGACGCTCGTAAAGGTCGCGGTAATGCTGGATGCGCGTCACGCGCAGGCCAGGCATCCCGCTGCGATCGATCGACCGCTGCCAGCTCGCGAATTCCTCGAGCGTCAGGCCATAGCGTTCGCACGCCTCGTCGACGGTCAGAAGACCGCCGTTGACGGCCGCCACCACTTCGGCCTTGCGGCGCACGACCCAGCGCGTCGTGTTCGGGGGCGGCAGCGTATCGAGCGTCAACGGCTCGCCGAGCGGGCCGATGACCTGCGCGGGCCGGATTTTCTGGTTTTCAATCATGTGCATTCCATCGTTTCAACGTCGGGGGGATCGGGTTGACCGACGTCGCCTGCTCTAGGGTGGAGGGGTTCAACATCGACTGAAACCCTCTGGTAAACAGCTTGTTCATAGTTTCGGGCAGGCCGTTGCCATCGTCCGACAGGTCGAAGAAACGGACGGGCCGCCCGACCTGATCACTCTCGCCCGCGCCAAATCCGCCCAGCAAATGCGTCAACGCATTGACATGCGCGCGATGCGCCTCGCGATTCGCCTGCGTCCGCAGCATCCGCACCGTCGGCAGCGCCGCCTGGCGCGCATCCGACACGGCCAGCAATATGTCGAAGCCGGGCTTCGACACGCTGGCGGCATCGGCGAAATGCGCTGAGTGGGACGGGGCACTGTTCATGCCATTCTTCTACGCCGCAGGGCCTAAAGTCCCGTAAATGCCCGTTTCAGGGCTTGTTAGCGAAGCTTAACCCCCGTCAACTTATTGACGCCCGGCGCGGAAATGCTGGAATTTTGACGCTTTCATCCCTAGATGGCGCGGCATATGGCAGTGCCGATTTCCCTTTCCACACCCGCCCGGGCCGACTTTCAGCTCGCCGAGCCGCTGCGCGATCGCCGCATCGTCGTCGCCATGTCGGGCGGAGTCGATTCGAGCGTCGTCGCCGCGCTCGCCGCGCGGTCGGGCGCCGAAGTGATCGGCGTGACGCTTCAGCTCTATGACCATGGCGCGAAGGCGAAGCGCGTCGGCGCCTGCTGCGCGGGGCAGGACATCCGCGATGCGCGCGCGGTCGCCGACCGTCTGGGCTTCGCGCATCATGTCCACGATCATGAAAGCCGCTTCCGCGACACGGTGATCGACCAGTTCGCTGACGAATATCTGGCGGGCCGCACGCCGATCCCCTGCGTGCGCTGCAACATGGGCGTGAAGTTCACCGACCTGTTCCAGCTTGCCAAGGATCTGGGCGCGGACTGTCTGGCGACCGGCCATTATGTCCGGCGCGTGATGGGACCGGACGGCGCCGAGCTGCACCGCGCCGTCGATCCGGCGCGCGACCAGAGCTATTTCCTGTTCGCGACGACGCAGGAACAGCTCGACTTCCTGCGCTTCCCGCTCGGCGGGCTGGAAAAGAGCGTGGTGCGGGAGATCGCGCGCGAGCTTGGTCTGGGCGTCGCGGGCAAGCCCGACAGCCAGGACATCTGCTTCGTCCCTGACGGCGATTATGCGACGCTGGTCCGCAAGCTGCGCCCGGAAGCCGACGACCGGGGCGAGATCGTCCATGTCGACGGCACGGTGCTGGGCACGCACAAGGGGCTGATCCACTATACGATCGGCCAGCGGCGCGGGATCGAGATCGGCGGGCAGGCCGAACCGCTCTATGTCGTCCGCCTCGATGCGGAGCGGGGGCAAGTAATCGTCGGTCCGCGCCGCGCGCTCGCCGTCTCCGCCGCGCGGCTGGGCGAGGCGAACTGGCTCGCCGATGTAGGGGGGCGGCCCGTGTTGGCCAAGGTGCGCAGCATGGCGCGCCCCGCGCCCGCGCGCGTCGAAGGCGACCGGCTGATCTTCGCTGCGCCTGAATATGGCGTCGCGCCGGGACAGGCGGCGGTGCTCTATGACGCGGACAGCGGCACGCGCGTGCTGGGCGGCGGCTGGATCGAGGCGACCGAAGCGGCGGATCGTTCGGAATAGTTTGCACGTTATCTCTCTTTGGCGCAGCTTCGCGTCAGCAAGGGAGAGGATAAGGCCATGATCAACTGGATATTGCGCGGCGCGGTGCTGCTGTGGGCGCTGCTGTTCGCCATCGTCGGCGTGCAGGGCATATTGAACCCCGCGACCTTCGCGGAAACATTCGGCATCGGTATCGAGGGCGCGGCGGCGAACAGCGTGCGCGCGGACATGTCGGCCTTTTTCCTCGTCGCGGCGGGCGGCGCGGCGATCGGCGCGCTGGTGCCGGGCTGGACGCGCGCGCTGCTGGTGCCCGCGGCGCTTTACGGCACGGCGCTGGTCGGCCGCCTGCTCGGCGCTGGGCTTGGCGATGTCGTCGATTCGGGGATCGTGCAGGCGATGATCATCGAGGCGCTGTCGGTCGCGCTGCTGCTTGGAAGCTGGTGGGTGCTGTCGCGGCCCGCCGTCGCTGCCGCCGAGCATCCGCCGCTATGATGGCGGAACGCCTTGTGTTTCCGCCGATAATATGAGTTACTGACGGCGGGTCGCACGATAGCCTTGTGGAAAAGGGGGATGTCATGGCCGCGAATGAGAAGCAACGCAAAGCCGGGGACCGCCGGGGCGGCGACCGGCGCGTCGGCGATGATCCCGATTACCAGGGCGAGGAACGCCGCAAGGGCGACCGGCGCTCCGGCAAGGATCGCCGCACAGCCGAGTGAGCGATGGACGGGAGAGAGAGACGTGACCGGGACGAAACTGCCGCGTCTGTCCGTCGATATCGTCTCGGACGTGATGTGCCCGTGGTGCATCATCGGCTGGCTGAAGTTCGAGAGCGTGATCGCGCATTTCGCGGACCGGCTGGCGATGCGCGTGCAATGGCATCCCTTCGAACTCAATCCCGACATGCCGCCCGAAGGCGAGGACGCGGTCGAGCATGTCATGTGCAAATATGGCGTCAGCGCGCAGCAGAGCCGCGCCAACACAGGGCGGCTGGCGGAGATTGCGGCCGGGCTGGGCTTTGCGATGAATCGCGGGCCGGACTTTCGGATGCGCAACAGCTTTGACGCGCATCGCCTGCTGGCCTGGGCGGGCGCGCTCGAAGAGCCGGAGCAGGCGGCGGCGGCAGGCGTGCAGACGGCGCTGAAGCTGGCGCTGTTCCGCGCCCATTTCACGGACAATCGCGATGTCGGCGATCATGGCGTGCTGGCCGATGTCGCCGCCTCGGTCGGGCTTGACGGCGCGCGCGCCGCGGCGCTGCTGGCGAGCGACGATTATGGCGAGATGGTGCGCGCCGAAGAGGCTTATTGGATCGACCGCAACATCACCGGCGTCCCGGCCTTCATTCTGGGCGGCCGCCTGCTGATCCCCGGCGCGCAGGAGCCGGAAGCCTTCATTCGCGTCATCGAAAAGAAGCTGTTGGCATAGGCGGAAAGCCGGGCGGGGAACCGTGCCGCCCCGCCGCGCGTTTCCCGGTCATGACCGACACGCCCCGCCAACCCGAAGATCAGGCCCCCGAAACCCGCAATCGCGAGCAGGAGGATGAGGAGGCGCAGGCGCAGACGGTCGCCGAAGCCGCCCGGCACGCCCGCGCGCAAGAAGATAGCGCCAAGACCCCGGTGCGCGATGAGCGGGACGATGCGCAGGATCTGGTCGATCATATGCGCCAGATGGAGCGGTCGGGGCGGATCGACATGGACGCCTATCGCGGCGAGCGCAGCGACGATGACGAAGAGGATGAACTCGGTCCCGGCGGCGTCGAGGACGACAGGCCGCGCGGCGCGCCCTGACGGGGCGGATAGCGCGCTGCCGGGGCGCTTCGCCGACGCCCGTGCAGCTTATGCGCCCCTCCTGCGTATCACTGCCACAGGCTCCGCCGGAGCGGAGCGGCAAGGAGAAAGACCATGGCCGATCACAGCGCGATCAAGGAACATATGACCATCGTCGGCGCCGACGGCGCCCATGTCGGCACCGTCGACCATCTGGACGGCGATCGCATCAAGATGACGAAGGCCGACAGCATCGACGGCAAGCATCATTATCTTCCCGCCGGTCTCATCGCCGAGGTCGAGGGCCATACGGTCCGTCTGTCGGCGAATGCGGCCAATGCGATCGATTTGTTCGAGGAAGCCGAATGATAGGCGCGCCCGTCCCGCGATAAACAGAGTGCCGCGCGGCGCAATCCGGCGCCTCGCCCCGAACTGGCCCGCCCCCTTCCCCCCGGGGCGGGCCGTTTTCGTTACGGGAAGATGGCCGTCAACGCGTGACGCCTCCCGTCTCAGCCGAAGCGGCGGTGCGGGCCTGAATCTCGTCGGGCGCCAGCGTCGTCACCAGTCTGTGCGGATTGCCCGCGTCGAGATGGATCGACGACAGCGGAACGTCATAGAGTTTGCCGTCCTTGACCACGATGGCGGTGTCGCCGTCGATGCTCTGGACGGTGCCGATGCTGTTGCCGCCGGTGTCGGCGATTTCGGCGCCCGCGCGCACCTGTTCCCGGGTGGCGGGCGTCAGCTTGACCGCATCGGGGGCTTGCGCGACGGCGCTGTCGACAGGCTCGGCGGCGGTCTCGCTGTCGGGCTGGGCGAAGGCGGGGGCGCCGAGTAGAGCGGTTCCGGCCGCCAGCATCATCAAAGTCTTGCGCATGATCGATCTCCTTTGCTGCGGGCGGCGGCAAGGCCGCCCATGCCAGCGGAACCGGCGAAGCGGATCGATGTTGCGCAAGGGGCGATGGCCCGCCGCTGGTGCGCGGCGACCTGTGCGCGGTCAGTGCGGCCTGGCGGTGCCGCGCGAGGCGCGCGCGTTGCCGATCAGCTTGTTCAGCGTGGCGATGCGCCGCCGCGCGTTCGTCCAGTCGCGTTCCGGGTGCGCCTGAATCTGATCGAGAAGGACGGTGAGTTCCTTGCGGCGGTCGCCTTCTGTCACGATCTGCATGGGCTTTCTCCTTTCGCGCGCGAGCATAGCATGAAAGCGGCGCTTGGCCCAAAGGCGCAAGGGCTGCTATCGTGCGGCGATGACGCGCCGGGACCGGAAGATTGTCGTGATTGGCCGACTCCAGGCGAAGCCGCTGCTGGCGGGGCAGTTGCTATGCGCGTTTCTGCTCGTCCTGCTGGCCGCCCGGCAGGCGGAGGGCGGCAGCGCGCGCGAGGCGGCGGCGCATATCCTGTTCGGCGATCCGGTCATGACCGTGCTGATGGCGGCGGCGGCGTTCGGCTTTTTCCATTTCCTCGGGCTATGGCGCCGGCGCGGCGGCTATATTTTCCACGACGGCGAGCGTCTGCATCGCGGCAGCGACGCCTCCTGGCCGCTGGCCGCGATCCGCGACGTGATCGTCACGCGCAGCGAACTCGGCATCGCCTCGCTGCGGCTGGTCGTCGATGACGACAGCGAAACGACGCGCGAGCTGGTGAAGCTCTACATGCTCGACGGATCACCCGAGGCGGTGCGCGGCGGCGTGATGTTCGCGGTCGGCGGCGTGCGCGGCGTCCCGCTCGCATCCTCGCTGCATTGATCCGCGCGGGGGCGGCGGAAATCAGAGTGCCGAGCCGTAAATTTGTGCCACTCTCAATCCGTTCGTGTCGAGCGAAGTCGAGACACCCATCGGCCTTGCGCCACACCGATGGGTGTCTCGACTTCGCTCGACACGAACGGGACGGTGGATCGGATTTGCTCTATTCCGCCGCGATGCCGGCTTTCGCGAACATGTCCTCGCCGTCGCTTTCCGCGTCGGCCGCCGTGACGGTGTCGTCGTTCGCCTTCGCTTTCTTGCGGCTGTCGAAGCTTTCCCAGACGGTGTTCCAGTCGCCGCGCGTCGCGCCCTTCGAATATTCGGTCGCGCGCGTCTCGAAGAAATTGGCGTGCTCGACGCCGTTCAGCAGCGGCGCGAGCCACGGCAGCGGATGTTCCTCGATCATATAGATCGGCTGGAAACCGAGCTGCCCCAGCCGCCAGTCGGCGATGTAGCGGATATAGCGCTTGATCTCCTTGGGCGTCATGCCGGGGACCGGACCTTGCTCGAACGCCAGGTCGATGAAGGCGTCCTCCAGTCGCACCGTTTTCTGGCAGCAGTCGATGATGTCTTCCTTCACGGCCTTGGTCAGGCAGCCGCGTTCCTTGGTGAAGGCGTGGAACAGCTTGATGATGCCTTCGCAGTGCAGGCTTTCGTCGCGGATCGACCAGCTGACGATCTGACCCATGCCCTTCATCTTGTTGAAGCGCGGGAAGTTCATCAGCATCGCGAAGCTGGCGAACAGCTGCAGCCCTTCGGTGAAGCCGCCGAACATCGCCAGCGTGCGCGCGATATCCTCGTCGCTGTCGACGCCGAACGTGCCCATATAATCATGCTTGGCGCGCATCTCGTCATATTCGAGGAACATGCCGTACTCGCTCTCGGGCATGCCGATCGTGTCGAGCAGGTGCGAATAGGCCGCGATATGCACCGTTTCCATGTTGCTGAACGCCGTCAGCATCATCTTGATCTCGGTCGGCTTGAACACGCGGCCGTATTTTTCGTGGTAGCAGTCCTGCACCTCGATATCGGCCTGCGTGAAGAAGCGGAAGATCTGCGTCAGCAGGTTGCGTTCATGGTCGCTGATCTTCTGCGCCCAGTCGCGGCAATCCTCGCCCAGCGGCACTTCCTCCGGCACCCAGTGGATTTGCTGCTGACGCTTCCAGAAATCATAGGCCCAGGGATATTCGAATGGCTTATAGGTTTTGCGGGCTTCGAGAAGGGACATGGTTTCGGTCTTTCGTCAGGCAGCAGCGGGAAGATGGCGGACAGGCGCGAGCGCCGGGCGGCCCGGCGGGCGTCCGGCGTGGCGCAAGGGCATCGGCAGGAATCGCCTCAGCGCTTGGGCGGAATATAAGGTTCGTTCAGCGCCGCGCGGTCGGCGTCGATCATGTCGGCCCTGTCGCGCTCCCCGCTCAGATACAGCATCAAGAAAGCGCCGAACCCGCCGAGCACGAACAGGACGATCGCCGTCCATACCGCGCCCGCCGACGCCGTCACGCCGCGCGGCGCCGCGCCGGGTTCCAGATCGTTGGTCCGCCGCGCGAACAGCCGCGCCACGCCGCGTGCGTTGATGATCAGCCAGATCATCGCGACGAAGCTGATCAGCGTGAACAGCGCCATCAGGATCGGATAGTGAATGAAGTCGCGCATCGTCGCCATGCTCCGCATCGGCCCGCCTCGCGTCAGGATAACGCGCGAGGGCCGCGGAGGATGCGTGACGGCAAGGAGGCCGGCGACGGGTCATGGCTTGCAGGTTTTGCGGGCTTCGAGAGGGGGCATGGTTCGGGACTTTCGGTTAAGAGGAATTTGCAGGAGAATTGGGTTCGACATGTTACCAGAAACTGGCCGCGCCTTTCAGCTTCAGTCTTTTGTTCGCCATGATAGCTGGCGGGATGGTCAGCAACGTGGCTGCCACGGCTATCGGGAGTCGCAGGATAAACCTCCATAAACCCATTGTGGTTATATTGCGAAAGCGCCCGAGCAGCATCTCGGGCGGGATCAACCATTTGCGGCCGCGTATGTTGCGATCGATTATCTCCTGTGTCCATTGCGGACGTTGACTGTTCCAGTCGCGGATCAAGGGGCCAGCAGGCTCATGAAGGCGCAAAGACCAGAGATGCTCAAACAGCCATCGATTGATAATGGTGCCAACGAACATGCGTGCTTCGTGAGAGAAAAAATCCTTCGGCGAATGGGCGGAGAAATAATGCGTGACAGTCCCGGCTTGCCGAACCTTTGCAGGATCGCTCTCCCGCGTGAAGCCGCTCGTGCGAACCATCGCATTGAGAAATCCGTCCTCCCCCGGGGTTTCGTCGGGAAGCCAGATTGTACGGGCCACATCGCTCTGTATGATGTACAGAGAGCCGCATATCGCGTTCATATGCCGCGTATTTTTCGATACTATCAAGGAAAAGCGATCCAGAAGGCTAAGGCGCTTCTTCTGGGCAATGGATTTAATCGGATAGCCTGAATAGGCCGCCACCGCATCATTCTCGATAAAATCATCCACCAATCGATCGAATACGCATTTGTCGGCCAGGCGGATGTCGCTGTCTATGAACAGAAATGCGCCGGCCGCCGGGTCGGCAAATTCATGGACGGCGTGGTTCCATGATCGGCTCTTACCGCCCTGCGGCAGATCGAATATTCGAAATTCAAGATTAGGCCGGGTTAAATCGGCAGCGCAGAGACGGGCCTGATCCGCGGTTCGATCCGTACAACCATTGGCAACCACGAGAATTTCGGCAGTCAACATTTGCCGATCAAACAGCTCTTGCTCAGTTATTTGTCTGAGACAATCAGAGATCGTCTGTTCTTCATTCTTTCCCAGAATGACAACCGACAATCGCTGAAGAGGTTTGTGCATTTGATCGCGCATCACTGAATCAATGCCCAGTCAACGGTTGCGTCTTACCCTGATCCCCGCTTGCGCGAGGAAGGGCGGGCGAGTGTCATTGGCAGGCTAGACACTCGTCATAATCGGTGCTCTCGGCCGACAGCTCGAATTTCGCGGCCTCGGGCGTGTTGTCGGCCTCGACGCCGCCCGCGAAGCCCGCGCGCTGCACCGATTTCGAACGGAGGTAGTAGAGCGATTTGATGCCCAAC
Source organism: Alphaproteobacteria bacterium HGW-Alphaproteobacteria-13 (assembly GCA_002842935.1). Classification (GTDB taxonomy): domain Bacteria; phylum Pseudomonadota; class Alphaproteobacteria; order Sphingomonadales; family Sphingomonadaceae; genus Sphingopyxis. The sequence goes on from PHEM01000017.1 coordinate 16,111, forward strand.
TCCCACGCGCGATAGTGGAGCATCAGCAAGTCCCATTTCTCGACGTCGGCCGGGATGAACAGGTTCAGCGACGCCGCCTGGTCGATATAGGGCGTGCGGTCGGCGGCGAGTTCGAGCAGCCAGCGCTGGTCGATCTCGAAACTAGTCTTGAACACGTCCTTTTCGTCCTGCGTCAGGAAGTCGAGGTGCTGGACGCTGCCGCCCTTTTCGAGGATCGTGTTCCACACCGCGTCGCTGTTCTTCGCCTTATCGACGAGCAGGCTTTCGAGATGCGGGTTTTTGACCACGAAGCTGCCCGACAGCGTCTTGTGGGTATAGATGTTCGCCGGGATCGGCTCGATGCAGGCGCTGGTGCCGCCGCAGATGATGGAGATCGACGCGGTCGGCGCGATCGCCATCTTGCAGCTGAAGCGCTCCATCACGCCTTGATCGGCGGCGTCGGGGCAGGGACCGCGCTCGTTGGCGAGCAGCATCGATGCCTGATCGACCTGCGCGCGGATATGCTTGAAGATGCGCAGGTTCGACGATTTCGCCATCGCGCCCTCGAACGGCAGGCCGCGCGCCTGAAGGAAGCTGTGGAAGCCCATCACGCCCAGCCCGACCGAGCGTTCGCGGCTGGCGCTATATTTGGCGCGCGCCATTTCGGGCGGCGCGCGGTCGATATAGTCCTGAAGGACATTGTCGAGCATGCGCATGACGTCTTCGATGAAGCGCTTGTCGCCGTTCCACTCGTCCCAGGTTTCGAGGTTCAGCGACGACAGGCAGCAGACCGCCGTGCGGTCGTTGCCCAGATGATCGCGGCCCGTCGGCAGCGTGATCTCGCTGCACAGGTTCGAGGTGGACACTTTCAGGCCCAGGTCGCGGTGATGCTTGGGCATCATGCGATTCACCTGATCGATGAAGATGATATAGGGTTCGCCCGTCGCGAGCCGCGTCTCGACCAGCTTCTGGAACAGGCCGCGCGCATCGACGGTACCGCGCACACTGCCGTCCTTGGGGCTGCGCAGGTTGAACTCCTGCCCGTCGCGTACCGCTTCCATGAACTCGTCGGTCAGGAGGACGCCGTGGTGGAGGTTCAGCGCCTTGCGGTTGAAGTCGCCCGACGGTTTGCGGACCTCGAGGAACTCCTCGATCTCCGGGTGCGAGATGTCGAGATAGCAGGCGGCCGAGCCGCGCCGCAGCGAACCTTGCGAAATCGCGAGCGTCAGGCTGTCCATCACGCGGACGAAGGGGATGATACCGCTGGTCTTGCCGTTCAGGCCGACCGGCTCGCCGATGCCGCGCACCGCGCCCCAATAGGTACCGATGCCGCCGCCGCGCGAGGCGAGCCAGACATTCTCGTTCCACGTGCCGACGATGCCTTCCAGGCTGTCGTCGACCGAGTTGAGATAGCAGGAAATGGGCAGGCCGCGCCCCGTGCCGCCGTTCGAGAGGACGGGCGTCGCGGGCATGAACCACAGCCGCGAGATATAGTCATAGAGGCGCTGGGCATGGTCGGCATCGTCGGCATAGGCCGAGGCGACGCGCGCGAACAGGTCCTGATAGGATTCGCCGGGCAGCAGATAGCGGTCGCGCAACGTCTCCTTGCCGAAATCGGTGAGCAGCGCGTCGCGGTCCGAATCGATGGCGATGGCGAATCGGCGCGCGTGGACTTTCGGTTCGCCGGAGTCGGCCAGCTTCGCCGGCGCATCGGGCGATTCGCCCGCCGCGTCAGGGGTCGCGCCCCAGTCTGCCGGAGCGTCGCCCTTCGTCAGTTCCACCGTCGCCACCTCGTTCGTCTCCACTCGTTCCGTTTCGCGAAAATCCATCCCGTCGCTCCCGATTCCCAGCGCGCAGAAGCGCGTTTGTTCCTGTCCTGTTCGAGTCGGGGCGAACCCCGATCCTAGCACTCAATCGCCCCCGAGTGGGACTTAATTTGGGGCGCAAAAGGAGTTTTCCCGCGCCCACACATCATGGGCGACGGAAATCCGCCACTTTTGACCATATACTATTTCTTGTGTCCCCCCAGTGGACCGTACACCACTCATTGTGCCACGTCGGCGCGGCGATGCAAGAGCGTAAATGAAGAATTAGCAATTCATTCGTCGCCGTTTTGATTCGCTTCGCCGTGGCGAAGAGCATGCCGCGCGCCGGCGGGTCAAGCTGTTCGGCGGGAAAGCGCCGGGCCGCGCGGGAAGGCCGGCCGGGGAAGCCGCAACATCTTCGGCATGGGAAAGGCCGGGCCGGGGCGCCGACGCCAAAAGGAAAGGGATTATTTCGATTGCAAACACGCCGGTGATTTTCGAGCAATCCCGACCTTCGTCCCGCTTCGTCATGCTGAACTTGGGCGTGTCATCAAATAGGGGGTTCCCAAGCGGATATTTGAGTGATTCATAGGGTGTCAGCATGGAGGCTGACGGATGGTG
>PHEM01000380.1 GCA_002842935.1 Alphaproteobacteria bacterium HGW-Alphaproteobacteria-13
AGATATTCGGGAACCCAGCCGCGCGCGAAGGCCCAGGTCAAGGCAAAGCCCGCCGCGCCGCCGATCAGCACCGCGAGCAGGCTGGCCGCGACGACGTCGGTGACGATCGCGGTGCTGTCCGCCTGCGCGCCGCCGTGGATGATATAGGCATAAAGGCCGACCGCGAGCAGCGCGCCGATCGGGTCGTTGACGATCGCTTCCCATTTCAGGATATGCTTGACGCGCGGCGTGATGTTGAGCGTGCGCAGCAGCGGGACGATGACCGTCGGTCCCGTCACCACCATCCCCCCGCCGAACAGCGCCGCCAGCTCCAGCGGCAGGCCCGCGCCATAATAAGCGGCAGCGGTGCCGAGCGCCCAGCCGACCGGCACGCCGACGAACACCAGCATGAAGACGGCGAGTCCCGCCTGCCGAAGCTCGCGGAATTTCAGGCTCAGCCCGCCTTCGAACAGGATCACCGCGACGGCGAGCTTGATGATCGGTTCGCGCAGCGCGCCGAAATCGCGTTCGGGATCGATCAGCCCCAGCACGGGTCCGGCCAGGATGCCCGCGATCAGCATCAGCGCGATCGCGGGTTTGCCCGTGCGCCAGGCGACCCACTGGGCGCCGATGCCGATCACCCCGATCAGGGCGATTTTGACGAGCAGGGAGTCGATCGCGAACATCGCGGAACGCTATGCGAAGGGACGGCGACAGTTCCAGCGAAAAGCGAAAGGCCCGCCTGCCGGGCGGCAGACGGGCCTTTGCCGTTCACTGTTCCGCTGCGATCAGAATTTGCCGCGCAGCGTCACGCCATAGGTGCGCGGTTCGGCCAGGAACATCGAGAAAATCTGGCGGCCGCCCGGATATTGCGGGTCGGCGAAGGCCGTGGTCGTCGATGTCGCGCCTTCCTGGAACGGTGTGTTGAACGCGACCTGCGCATATTGCTTGTTGAACAGATTCTGCGCCCAGACCTCGATCCCCCATTTCTCGTCGGCGCCGCGCACGCCGACGCGGGCGTTGAAGATCGCATAGCCGTCCTGCCCCTTTTGCGGGAACAGGTCCGACCCGGTGTTATAGTCGCTGGTCATGCGGCCATCGACATAGACGAGGCCGGTCAGGCCGCTGCTGCCGATATCGGGCGTCCAGGCGATGCTGCCGGTCGCGACCAGTTCGGGCGCGTTCGACATATTGTTGCCCGGCAGCATGCGCAGCACTTCGTCGAGCGGCGCGCCCGATCGGTTGCCGACCAGATTCTTGTTATATTTGGTCCGGGCATAGGTCAGGCCCGCCGTCATGCGGAAGTCGCGCGCGGGGATCAGCGAAGTTTCGAGTTCGAAGCCTTGCGAGCGCACGCCCCAGGTCACGTCGTCCGCCGCGCAGGCGCCCGTCGTCCCCGCCGCCGCATTATAGTTGGGCGCGCCCGTGAACTTGCTCTGGTCGCGGTCGGCGCCGCCAAGGTCGGCCTTACAGCCGTTCACCGTCTGGACGATATAGGTCGAACCGTTGAAGGTGTTGAGCTGGAAATTCTTGAATTCGGTACGGAAAACGGTCAGCCCGGCGCTGAACGGGCCGCTCGAATATTTGGCGCCGACTTCATAGCTGGTGACGAGTTCGGGATCGAACTGAAGGTTGCCGACCAGCGCCTGCGCGCCGCCGACCGCGGCGAAGCTGGAACTGGGGTTGGCGCCAAGGATGACCGGCGGCTTGAGCGCCGAACGGTCGAGGTTGAAGCCGCCCGCCTTGTAACCGCGCGAATAGCTGAGATAGGTCATCAGCCCGTCGATGGGCCGCCACGACAGGATCGCGGTGCCCGTGAACTTGTCCTCGCTGCGCTTGTCGTTGATCGACACGCCGTCAAGCTCGGCGGTTGCATTGCCCTGGCACGACAGGCCGAGGATGCCCGCGGCGGTCGCCCGCAGGGCCGGGACGCCCAGCAAGCCTTCGAACAGCGCCTGGTTCGCCACGCACGCCGTGTTGTCGTTGGTGAAGGCGGCGTTGAATTTCTTCTTGTCCTTGGTGTAGCGCAGGCCCAGCGTCAGATCGAGCGTGTCGGTGACGTGGAAGATATTGTGCGTGAACAGCGCCCAGTTGCGGTCGTGCTGGCGATAGCGGTCCATGATGCTGCCGCGATCGCTGATCGACGCCAGATTGTTGACACCGGCCAGGATCAGGCCGCCGACGCCCGCCGGCAGCCCCACCAGATCGTTGGTCAGCGCAAATTGTCCGGTCGCGCTGATGCAATTGGCGCTGTTCGAATCGTAGAAGGGGGCCAGCGTCGAACCCGTCACGAGACGGCAGCTGGCGAATTTCCCGTAATCCCCGCCGAAACGCAGATTGTCGGTGACGGTCAGCCGCTCGTCGGCATAATAGCCGCCGACCAGCCAGTCGAGCTTGCCGTCGAACGCCTCGCCTTGCAGGCGCAGTTCCTGCGTGAAGGTGTGGAACTGGCGATAGGCGTCGGGATTGTCCGCGCGATAGAGGATGTCCGCGACGCCATAGTCGAGGTCGCCCGCCTGCCCCGAACGATATTCGCGATAGGCCGTGATCGACGTCAGCTTCGCGCCGCCCAGATCATAGTCGATCTGGCCGGAAAAGCCGTAATCCTTGGTCTTGCCGGCATAGCTGCGGCCCGGCGTGACATAGACGTCGCGGTTATAGCCGGGGTTGAAGCTGGCCGCCGGCTGGCCGAACGCCTGTTGCAGCACATTGACGATATTGTTGCTCGCCGGATCGTTGAGGCTGCCGACCAGCGGGTTGACGCTGTTGTCGACAAAGATGGCGGCGCAGCATTTCTCGTCGCGATAGGTATAGTCGGCGATCAGCCGGACCGACAGCGCGTCGGTCGGTTCGAACAGCAACTGGCCGCGCAGGAAATAGCGGTCGCGGTCGTTGATGTCGGTGTTGTTGTTGGCGTCCTTGTGGAATCCGTCGCGCTTCACCCACACGCCGTCGACGCGCGCGGCGATCGTGTCGCTGATCGGGCCGGTGATGCTGCCGCCGACGCGCCAGTAATCATAATTGCCATAG
>PHEM01000381.1 GCA_002842935.1 Alphaproteobacteria bacterium HGW-Alphaproteobacteria-13
CGGCCTGTTTGCGGGTCATGTGAATACGCTTCGAGGCGACGACGCGCAGGCCCGCCTCTTCCAGCGTCCTGGTGACGGCGCCGGTCAGATTGCGGCGCGTCGCGTCGGGCTTGATGATCGAAAAGGTGCGAGTGACCGCCATGGGAAGCTCCTGAACTGATATTCTCTTAAGGTGGCGCGCCTCTAGCGGCGCTTTTGCTGCACTGCAAGCAGAGCCGACATCTTTACCCGTTCGTGTCGAGCGAAGTCGAAACACCCATCGACATGGCGCCACGACGAGGGGTGTCTCGACTTCGCTCGACACGAACGGGTATGGAGGATTCTACGGCCCTTCCGACCAGCGCCCGCGCTCATCCTGTTTCCAGAAATGGCGCTCGACGCCCTCCGCCGCGCCGAGCGTGCGCCAAATTGCGCGCGCGTCGTCGATGCGGCCGTCGTCGAACAGCAGGAAGGCGCGGTCGAAGCCCAGCGCCGCTTCGCGCCACGCGCCATCGGCCAGGGCGACGTGACGGGCGCCGTTGAGCGCCGGCGCCTCCAGCGTCCCCGCGATCAGGATCGGCTCTGCGTCCACAGCGCCGCGTCGATCGCCTGCCGCTGCATCGCCGGTCCCGCGACCACCAGCAGGCGCTCTCCGTTCGCCAGGACGCGCGCGGCGAGGGCCGGGAGCACATGCTCGGCCGGATCGCGCGTCAGGCGGTAGAAATCGACGCGGGCCATGGGCTGTTCCGTCATTGCGAGCGAAGCGACGCAATCTCCAGCCCGCCGCCTTGCACAAGGCCGATGGCTGGAGATTGCCGCGTCGCTTCGCTCCTCGCAAGGACGGACATGTTCGCCTCAACTCTCGTGGTTGTCGGCGATATAGCGGTCGAGCAGGCGCACGCCATAGCCCGTCGCGCCTTTCGCATAGACCGGGCCGTCCTTGTCGTGCCACGCCATGCCCGCGATATCGAGATGCGCCCAGGCGACGCCTTCGTCCACGAAGCGCTTGAGGAACTGCGCCGCCGTGATCGAACCCGCCTCGCGTGGGCCGATATTCTTGATGTCGGCGATATTGCTGTCGATCAGCTTGTCATAAGCAGGCGACAGCGGGAAACGCCACAGCTTGTCCCCGCTCGCCTCGCCCGCCGCGAGCAGGCCCGCCGCCAGCGTCTCGTCATTGGCGAACATGCCCGCATATTCGTGGCCGAGCGAAATCACCATCGCGCCCGTCAGTGTCGCAAGGTCGACGATCACCTTGGGAGAATAGGTCTTCTGCGCCCATGTGATCGCGTCGGAGAGGACAAGCCGCCCCTCCGCATCGGTGTTCAGCACTTCGACGGTCTGGCCCGACATGGTGGTGACGATGTCGCCGGGGCGCTGGGCGTTGCCGTCGGGCATATTCTCGACCAGGCCGACGACGCCGACGACATTCGCTTTCGCCTTGCGCCCCGCAAGCGCCTTGATCGCGCCCGCGACCGCGCCCGCGCCGCCCATGTCCCATTTCATCATGTCCATGCCCGGTCCCGGCTTCAGGCTGATGCCGCCGGTGTCGAAGGTCACGCCCTTGCCGACGAACACCACGGGCGCCTCGCCCGGCGCGCCGCCGTTCCAGTGCATCGCCAGCAGGCGCGGCGGGCGCACGGACCCTTGCGCGACGCCCAGCAGCGCGCCCATGCCGAGCGCCTGCATCTGCCGCTCGTCCAGAACCTCGATCTCGACGCCCAGATCGGTCAAGGGACGGCAGCGTTCGACGAAGCTTTCGGGATAGAGGATGTTCGGCGGCTCGGCCACCAGCGTCTGCGTCAGCGCGACGCCCTGTGCCACCGCCGCAAAATTCGTCCAGCGCGCCGACAGGTCGCCCTGCGCCGATGCGATGACAATGCGCGTCAGGCTGGGCTTCGCCGTATCGGCCAGGCGCGTGCGATAGGTGTCGAGACGCCAGCCGCGCAGCGTCGCGCCCATCGCGAAGGCCAAAACATCCTCTGCCCCGCATTCGCCCGCGCTCGCGAAATCGACATGGACGGTGGTGACGCCGCTTGTCTGGAGCCGCGCCGTCAGCGCCGCGCCGCCGCGTTCGAGGTCGTGCGCCGTGCCCTCGCCGATGCCGACCAGCAGCAGCCGCTTCGCCTGCCCGCCGTCGATCGCCGCCGTCTCCGCGACCGCGCCCGCCGCGCCTTCGAAGCGTGCCTGCGCCGCGACGGCGCCAAGAAGCGCGCCCAGCGAGGCGGCCTCACCCTTGCGGACCGGAAAGGCCACGACGTCGGCAGACGTTTCGATTTGCGCGACAAACTGAATGTCCATGCCTTAACTTTCTCATGCGATGATTGATTGGAACGTGCCGGACCGATAGGGGTTTCGCTTGCGAGTTGCAAAAACAAAGCTACCGGCTGCCGGTCCAGTCCGAGCGACGCAATAAAGGTTGGGACAATATTTCGATGAGTTGTGCCTTGTTCCGGCAAAAGGCGGCAGCGCGACCCTTGTGGCTTGTCGCCGCCAGCACCCTGGTGCTGGTCGCAAGCCCGGCGATCGCCCAGACGGCGGGCGAGCCGGACCTGCGAACACCCGTCATGGACCCCGCACCCGCCGACGCGCCCCCGGCGGCAGAGGAGCAGATCGGCTTTGCCGCCGACAACCTCCATTACGACAGCGAAACCGACATCGTCGTCGCCGAAGGCAATGTCCAGATGAACCGCGACGCCATCGCCATGCGCGCCGACAAGGTGACGTGGAACCGGGGCAGCGGACAGGTGGTGGCCGAGGGCAATGTCGCGATCACCAACCCCGAAAGCGACACCGCCTATGGCGACCGCATCGAGCTGACCGACAGCCTGCGCGACGGGGTGGTCGAAAATCTGCTGGTCGTGCTCGACAATGGCGCGCGGCTGGCGGCGGTACGCGGCACGCGCTTCGACAACGGCAATATCGAGCTGGACAACGCCGCCTACACCCCCTGCCCCGTCGAGGATGCGGCGGGCTGCCCCAAGCGGCCGAGCTGGCAGATCCGCGCTGTCCGCGTCCTCTATGACCGCGCCAAGAACAAGGTGCGGTACAAGGGCGCGCGCGTCGAGATATTCGGCCTGCCGCTGATCCCGCTGCCGGGGTTGAGCCATCCGGCGAACAACGATGCGGGCAGCGGCATATTGGTTCCCGAAGCGCGCCTCGGACGCACCAACGGGTTCGAGATCGCCGTGCCCTATTATCTGCGCCTCGCCCCCGACCGCGACGTCACCATCACGCCGCATATCTACACCAACACGGCGCCGATGCTGGAAGGCGAATTCCGCGCGCTGACCGACATCGGATCGTTCCGCATCAACGGCTATGCGACGCACAGCTCCGTCGTCCCGGTCTCCGGCGTCGATGACGACCCGCGCAAGCGGTTCCGCGGCTATCTGGAAAGCGCGGGCAAGTTCCAGTTCTCGCCGCGCTGGAGCCTCACCTATTCGGGCCGCATCGCGACCGACCGCACCTTCATGCGCCGCTATGACATCAGCCGCGACGACCGGCTGCGCTCGACCTTCGAAGTCGAACGGATCGGCGGG
>PHEM01000382.1 GCA_002842935.1 Alphaproteobacteria bacterium HGW-Alphaproteobacteria-13
AACCGCCAGCCGCGCGCCCTGCGCGGCAAGCGCCTGCGCAATCGCGGACCCGATGCCGCCGGAGGCGCCGGTAACAAGGGCAGTCATGCCGGTGAGATCGAACATAGTCTTTATTCCTTAATCTGATGCTGGGTGATGTCCGGGCGGAGAGCAAATGGTTCACGCGAAGCCGCGAAGGCGCGAAGAAGTGGATTTGGGCCGTAAGGCCCCTTTTTATGGTAACGACGCAATCTGTGGCGATGTCGCGAGGCAAAGGCTGCTTCGCGGCAAGCGCAACTTCTTCGCGCCTTCGCGGCTTCGCGTGAACCCCATTCCTGCACCTCCGCACAATTCTTCTCAAAGGCTTTTCAACAGCGCCTCGATATCGTCCATCGAAATCACGCTGACCGTCTCGACCTCTCCGCTCGCGCTGCGCTTGACCATCGGGGACAGCACCTTGCCGCCGAACTCGACGAACTGCGCAACGCCGATCCCTTCCATCGCGCCGACGCTCTCACGCCAGCGGACGCGGCCCGTCACCTGTTGCACCAGCAGGTCGCGGATCGTGTCGGCGTCGCTGACGGGGCTTGCGGTGACGTTCGCCACCACGGGCACCAGCGGCGCGGCGGGCGGGTTCACACCCAGCGCCTCGGCCATCGCGTCGGCCGCCGCCTGCATCAGCGGACAATGGAACGGCGCCGACACGGGCAGCAGCACGCCGCGCTTGATCCCGAAGTCCTTCACCATCGCCACCGCGCGCTCGACCGCACCCTTGTGGCCGGAGATCACGACCTGCGACGGGTCGTTGTCGTTGGCGACGGTGCAGACCTCGCCCTCCGCCGCCGCGTCGGCGAGTTTCTGCGCCGTGTCGATGTCCGCACCGAGTAGTGCAGCCATCGCGCCGACGCCGACCGGCACCGCCGCCTGCATCGCCTGCCCGCGCGTCTTCAAGAGCCGCGCCGTCGTACCAAGGTCGAACGCCCCGGCGGCGCACAGCGCGCTATATTCGCCGAGGCTGTGGCCCGCGACATAATCGGCCTTCGCGGCCAGCGTCACCCCGCCTTCCTTTTCCAGCACGCGCAGCGTCGCGACGGCGTTCGCCATGATTGCGGGCTGGGCGTTTTCGGTCAGCGTCAGTTCGTCCTCCAGACCTTCGCTCATCAGCTTGAAGAGATGCTGGCCGAGCGCGTCGTCGACTTCCTGAAACACCTCGCGCGCGACGCTCGATGCGTCGGAAAGCGCCTTGCCCATGCCGACCGACTGGCTGCCCTGACCCGGAAAGATGAATGCGCGCATATTGCGTCCCCTTTTTTCTATCGTCGTCCCCGCGCAGGCGGGAACCGTTGGCGTCCTGACTCCAGCGGCCCCTGCCTTCGCAGGGGCGACGGGAAGAGTTCCGCGCCTATTGCGTCACCCCGCGCGATGCAAGCCGAAGGGAACGACCTTGTTCGCCGCGTCATGGCCGATATCGGCGCGGCCGAGCCACGCGATGCCGGTGCGCGCGCACCAGTATCGCGCGATCTCCTCCGCCTCGATGCCGAATGGGCGGTCGTTTTCGGGTATGTCGCTGACGCGCCCCAGCCGCAGCCCCGCCAGCCCGCGCGGCGCGAGATGGCTGGTCACATGAAAGAAGGCGCGGTCGAAGGCATAGAGATATTCGCTCACTTCCTCGACCAGCAGCACATGGCCCGACAGGTCCGGCTCCAGCGGCGTGCCGAGCAGCATCGACAGCGTCATCAGGTTGAACGCGGCATGGCGCGCGCCATGCGCCAGTCCGCCCTCGCACGCCGCCGGATCGCGCGCGACGAGCCAGTCGAGCGCGCGCGTGACGGCTGCGTCGCCGCCGTCGCGGCGGATATCAGCGACCATCGGCCCGTGCGCGACATGATCGAACCCCTCGCGATAGAGGGCGGCGAGCAGATTGCCCTGATCGGAATAGCCGAGAAACGCCTTGCCGCGCGCGGCGGGCGTCATCGCGGCGACGGCCTCTTCGGCGATACGGCACGCGCCATAGCCGCCGCGCGCGAACCAGATCGCGTCAATGTCGGGCCGGTTCGCCATCTCGACCAGCGCGGCGAAGCGATGCCCGTCCTCGCCCGCGAAATGGCCGTGGACGGCGAAACATTGTTCGTCGAAGATCAGGTCCACGCCCGGATAGCCGATCGCCGCGATCGCCCGCACCGCCTCGGCATCGTCAGGCAATATGGGAGTCGAGGGGGCGACGATTCCGATACGCATCACTTAGAACCCACCCCACAATCCGTTCGCATCGAGCGAAGTCGAGATGCCCCTCGGCCTTGCGCGATACCGATGGGTGTCTCGACTTCGCTCGACACGAACGGATTTCACGGTGGGTGCCGGTTGCAAACCCTTCGCCAAGGCCATAACGCGCGGGCATGGCCGAAAACAAATCCTATTTCTTCTGCGGCATCGGCGGGTCGGGGATGCTGCCGCTGGCGATGATCGTCGCCGCGCGCGGCAGCGCCGTGTCCGGGTCGGACCGCAGCCGCGACCAGGGACGCACGCCCGACAAGTTCGACTGGATCGAAAGCCGCGGCATCGCCCTCTTCCCGCAGGACGGCAGCGGCGTGGCGGCGGGCCAGACGCTCGTCGCCTCGGCCGCGATCGAGGACAGCGTGCCCGACATCGCCGCCGCGAACCGGCTGGGCCTGCCGCGCCTGACGCGCGCCGAATTGAACGCCGCGCTGTTCAATGCCGCCGACCAGGCGATCGGCGTCGGCGGCACTAGCGGCAAATCGACCGTCACGGGCATGATCGGCTGGATATTGGCGCGCGCGGGGCGCAAGCCCACGGTGATGAACGGCGCGGTGATGCCCAACTTCGCCAGTGCCGACACGCCCTTCGCCAGCGCCGTCGTCGGCGATCCCGCCACTTACGTTAGCGAAGTCGATGAAAGCGACGGGTCGATCGCACTCTATCGCCCCGATGTCGCGGTCGTCACCAACATCAGCCTCGATCACAAGAGCCTTGCCGAACTGCACGCGCTGTTCGGCGATTTCGC
>PHEM01000383.1 GCA_002842935.1 Alphaproteobacteria bacterium HGW-Alphaproteobacteria-13
TTCCTGCCCCCCGGCGTAAGGCGGCGCCGACATAAACCTGCGCGTGCGACTCCCGCATGGTCCCGCTCTCCTGACCGGGCCTCGGCCGTCATTCCCCGCCGCGCCAATATGGGGACTGCATCCTATGACCACCACCGGCCACGACACGCTGGGAACCCGCTCGACGCTCGACGTCGGCGGCAAGACCTATGCCTATTATTCGCTCGACAAGGCGGCGGCGAAGCTGGGCGACGTCTCGCGCCTGCCCTTTTCGATGAAGGTGCTGCTGGAAAACCTGCTGCGCTTCGAGGATGGCGGCTTCACCGTGTCGAAGGACGACATCCAGGCCGTGGTGGACTGGCAGAAGGACCCGCATTCGAACCGCGAGATCCAGTATCGCCCGGCGCGCGTGCTGCTTCAGGACTTCACGGGCGTGCCCTGCGTCGTCGATCTGGCCGCGATGCGCGACGCGATCGCGACGCTGGGCGGCGACACGTCGAAGATCAACCCGCTCGTCCCCGTCCACCTCGTCATCGACCACTCGGTGATGGTCGATGAATTCGGCCACCCCAAGGCGTTCGAACAGAATGTCGAGATCGAATATTACCGCAACGGAGAGCGCTACGACTTCCTGAAATGGGGTTCGAAGAGCCTGTCGAACTTCAAGGCCGTGCCTCCGGGCACCGGCATCTGCCACCAGGTCAATCTCGAACATATCGCAGAGGCCGTCTGGTCGAGCGAGGATGCGGACGGCCAGACCGTCGCCTATCCCGACACCTGCGTCGGCACCGACAGCCACACGACGATGATCAACGGCCTGGGCGTGCTCGGCTGGGGCGTCGGCGGCATCGAGGCGGAAGCCGCGATGCTCGGCCAGCCCGTCTCCATGCTGATCCCCGAAGTCGTCGGCTTCAAGCTCACCGGCAAGCTGGCGGAAGGCGTGACCGCGACCGACCTCGTGCTGACCTGCACCAACATGCTGCGCGCCAAGGGCGTCGTCGGCCGCTTCGTCGAATATTTCGGTCCCGGTCTCGCTTCGCTCAGCCTCGCCGACCGCGCGACGCTTGCCAATATGGCGCCCGAATATGGCGCGACCTGCGGCTTCTTCGGCATCGACGACAAGACCATCGATTACATGCGCCTGACGGGCCGCTCGGAAGAGAATATCGCGCTGGTCGAAGCCTATGCCAAAGCACAGGGCCTGTGGATCGTCGACGGCGCGCCCGACCCCGTGTTCACCGACACGCTGGAACTCGACCTCGCGACCGTCGTCCCCTCGCTCGCGGGTCCGAAGCGCCCGCAGGACCGCGTCTCGCTGCCCGAAGTCGATGACGTGTTCAACGCCGACATGGCGAACACCTATAAAAAGGCGCAGACGCGCGTGCCGGTCGAAGGCAAGGATTTCGACATCGGCGACGGCGACGTCACCATCGCCGCGATCACCAGCTGCACCAACACCTCGAACCCCGGCGTCCTCGTCGCGGCCGGTCTCGTCGCGAAAAAGGCCGACGAGCTGGGCCTGAAGCCCAAGCCGTGGGTCAAGACCAGCCTCGCGCCTGGATCGCAAGTCGTCACCGACTATCTGGAAAAGGCCGGGCTGCAAAAGCATCTCGACAATATCGGCTTCAACCTCGTCGGTTATGGCTGCACGACCTGCATCGGCAACTCCGGCCCGCTCGCCGAACCGATCAGCAAGGCGATCAACGAGAATGGCCTTGTCGCCGCCGCCGTCATCTCCGGCAACCGCAATTTCGAAGGCCGCGTGTCGCCCGACGTGCGCGCCAACTTCCTCGCCTCGCCGCCGCTCGTGGTCGCCTATGCGCTGAAGGGCACGGTGATCGAGGACTTCACCACCACCCCGATCGGCAAGTCCAAGGACGGACAGGACGTGTTCCTCAAGGACATCTGGCCGACCAATCTCGAAGTCGCGAGCGCCGTCGCGGGCGCCGTCGATCGCAAGATGTTCGAGGCGCGCTATGCCCATGTTTACACGGGCGACGCGCATTGGCAGGCGATCGAGGTCGAAGGCAGCGACACCTATCAGTGGCGCGCCGGATCGACCTATGTCGCCAACCCGCCCTATTTCGAGGGCATGACGATGACCCCCGCCCCGGTCAGCGACATCATTGACGCGAAGCCGCTGGCGATCCTCGGCGATTCGATCACCACCGACCACATCAGCCCGGCCGGCAGCATCAAGGCCGACAGCCCGGCGGGCCAGTGGCTGATGGAGCATCAGGTCGCCAAGGCCGACTTCAACAGCTACGGCTCGCGCCGCGGCCATCATGAAGTGATGATGCGCGGCACCTTCGCCAACATCCGCATCCGCAACGAAATGGTTCCGGGCATCGAAGGCGGCATGTCGCGCTATGGCGCCGAAGTCATGCCGATCTATGACGCCGCGATGCGCCACAAGGCCGACGGCACGCCGCTGGTCGTGATCGCGGGCAAGGAATATGGCACGGGATCGTCGCGCGACTGGGCCGCGAAGGGCACCAACCTGCTCGGCGTGCGCGCGGTGATCGTCGAAAGCTTCGAGCGTATCCACCGCTCGAACCTCGTCGGCATGGGCGTGCTGCCGCTCCAGTTCCTCGACGGCCAGAGCCGCGAGACGCTGGGCCTGACGGGCGACGACAGCTTCACCATCACCGGCGTCGCCGACATCAAGCCGCGCCAGACCGTGACGGTCGAGGTCACCCGCCCCGACGGCTCGACGTTCAGCTTCGACACGCTCTGCCGCATCGATACGGCGAACGAGGTCGAATATTATATGAACGGCGGCATCCTGCACTATGTGCTGCGCAAGCTGGCGGCGTAACGGTTCGGCTTTCGCCGGGACTGACTTCTCCGTCTCGTCACCCTGAACTTGTTTCAGGGTCCATGGTCTGCCCTCGAATGGGATGCAGCGCGGGCCGGAAGCGCGGACCATGGATGCTGAAACAAGGGCGTGTCATCATTTAAGCAAGATGATTGCGGCGGCGAGATGGATAGCGCCGAGGAAGATGAGGGCACGCTTGTCGTA
>PHEM01000018.1 GCA_002842935.1 Alphaproteobacteria bacterium HGW-Alphaproteobacteria-13
GGTACGACAAGCGTGCCCTCATCTTCCTCGGCGCTATCCATCTCGCCGCCGCAATCATCTTGCTTAAATGATGACACGCCCTTGTTTCAGCATGACGAAGTTTTGAAAGCAGCCCCCATTCCCCATAAGAAAAGGGCCAAGGTTTCTCCCGGCCCTTCCCTACATCATCGTGCCCGAAAAATCAGGCGCCGGCGACGTCCGCCGTGTCGACCTTGACGCCCGGTCCCATCGACGAGGACAGCGCGATCTTGCGGACGTACTTGCCCTTCGCGCCCGACGGCTTCGCCTTGACGATCGCGTCGACGAAGGCGTCGAAGTTCTGGCGCAGCTTTTCCTCGCCGAACGACAGCTTGCCGAGACCGGCGTGGATGATGCCGACCTTTTCGACGCGGAATTCGATCTGGCCGCCCTTGGCCGCCTTGACCGCTTCGGCGACGTTCGGGGTGACGGTGCCCAGCTTCGGGTTCGGCATCAGGCCCTTCGGACCCAGCGTCTTGCCGAGGCGGCCGACGATGCCCATCATGTCCGGCGTCGCGATGACGCGGCCATAGTCGAGGTTGCCCGCCAGCATGTCTTCCATCAGATCCTCGGCGCCGACCTTGTCGGCCCCGGCGGCCAGCGCCTTTTCGGCATTGTCGCCGCGCGCGAAGACCGCGACCTTGACGTCCTTGCCCGTTCCGGCGGGCAGGGTGACGACGCCGCGCACCATCTGGTCGGCGTGACGCGGGTCGACGCCCAGGTTGATCGCGACTTCCAGCGTCTCGTCGAACTTGGCCGAGGCGACGTCGCGCACCAGCTTGATCGCTTCGTCGACGCCATGCAGCTTCAGCGCATCGACCTTGCCCTCAAGGGCCTTTTGCTTCTTGGTCAGCTTGGCCATGGGTTCAGCCCTCCGTCACTTCGAGGCCCATCGAGCGGGCGCTGCCTTCGATGATCTTCGTCGCCTGTTCGATGTCGTTGGCGTTGAGATCCTTCATCTTCAGCTCGGCGATTTCGGCGAGCTTCGACCGCGCGATCTTGCCACCGCTGATCTTGCCGGGTTCCTTGGAACCCGACTTCAGGTTCGCGGCCTTCTTGATCAGGTAAGTCGCCGGGGGCGTCTTGGTGACGAAGCTAAAGCTCTTGTCGGCAAAGACGGTAATGATCGTCGGCGTCGGCTGGCCCTTTTCCAGGCCGTCGGTCGCCGCGTTGAACGCCTTGCAGAATTCCATGATGTTGACGCCGCGCTGACCCAGCGCCGGCCCGAGCGGCGGCGAGGGGTTCGCGGTCCCCGCCGGAACTTGCAGCTTGATATAGCCGCTGATCTTCTTGGCCATGACGGCCTCCTTTCTTTCTGTCGCCCCGGATCGGGTCCGGGACTCAAAATAAGCGGTCCAGCAGAGGGGTCGCCCCCTCCTCCCGCGCGGAATCGCAACCGTGTCTGATGCGAAGCGGCGCCCCTAGCCGGAGAACCGTCAAAAAGCAAGACCTACCCCTGCGGACGGTAGCGCAGCAGCCCTTCCTGCACGACGCTGGCGATCAGCGTCCCGTCCTGGCGATAGATCGACCCGCGGCACAGCCCGCGATCGCCGCCCGTCCATGGCGTGTCCATCACATAGACGAACCAGTCGTCGACGCGGATATCTTCATGGAACCACATCGCATGGTCGAGGCTGGTCGATACCACGCCCGGTGTCCAGAAATGCAGGTCGTGCGGCAGCATCGCCGACGACAGCAGCGCCATGTCGGACGCAAAGGCCAGGAAGCCGCGATGGACCTGCGGATCGTCGCCGATCGGCGCGGCGACGCGGAACCATTGATAATGGCGCGTCGCCCCGGCACCGGCGGGCGGGTGGAAGCCACGGATCTCGAACGCCCGCGCGCGCGCGATATGGGCGAGCTGCTCGTCGGAAACCTCCGGCGCGGCCGCGACGATATCGGTGAAGTCCCCGCATTGCTCGGGCGGCAGCAGGTCGGGCATCGGCACTTGATGCGACAGCCCCTGCACGCGAAACTGGAACGAGGCGGTCAGGTTGAAGATGACCTTGCCGTCCTGCCGCACGACGACGCGCCGATTCGAAAAGCTGCGCCCGTCGAAGTCGCGATGGATGCGGAAATGGAGCGGCTTGGTCTCGTCGCCGCCGCGCAGGAAATAGGCGTGGAGCGAATGGACCTGCTTGCCGTCTTCGACGGTGCGCGCCGCCGCCATCATCGCCTGCGCGATCACCTGCCCGCCAAAGATGCGGTCGCGTGTCGTGGTCGGCAGCGCGGGAAAGGTGAATTCATCCTCGACGCCCGGCACCGCGTCCAGATCGAACAGCCGCGCGACGGCGCGCACGATCTTCTCGGCGGGCACGCTGTCATAGATGGCGCGCGCGCGATCGATGCGGGCCTGAATCTCTGCGGGAGAAAGGGTTGTCATGATGATGCCTGTCCCCTTCCGTCGTCCCCGCGCAGGCGGGGACCGCAGGCGGCCTTACGCTGCGCCGACAACGGTCCCCGCCTTCGCGGGGACGACGCTTATTTCATCCGTTCGACTTGTTCGAAATCCAGCTCGACAGGCGTCGCGCGGCCAAAGATCGAAACGCTGACCTTGACGCGCGCCTTGTCGAAGTCGAGTTCCTCAACGACGCCGTTGAAGCTCGCGAACGGACCTTCCAGCACCTTGACCTGGTCGCCGATCTCGTAATCGACGCGGATTTCGGTCTTGGGGCGCGCGGCGGCCTCTTCCTTGCTGTTGAGGATGCGCGCGGCCTCGGCCTCCGTGATCGGCTGCGGCTTGCCCGACGAGCCGAGGAAGCCCGTGACCTTCGGCGTGTTCTTGACGAGGTGATAGACATCGTCCGTCATCGTCAGCTTGGCGAGGACATAGCCGGGGAAGAATTTCCGTTCGGCCTGCACCTTCTTGCCGCGCTTGACTTCGGTGACGGTCTCGACGGGCACCTCGACCGCCTCGACCAGCTGCGTCAGCCCCATGCGTTCGGCCTCGGCGAGCACCGAATCGCGCACCTTGTTCTCGAAACCCGAATAGGCGTGAATGATGTACCAGCGCGCCATGTCTGTAACGTCCTGTCCTGTGTAGTCGCGGGCGGTCAGCGCGCGAGCGACGTCAGCCAGCTGACGATCGCGTTGAAAACCGTGTCGACGCCCAGGAAGAACAGCGCGAGCAGCGTCGTCATGATCAGCACCATGATCGTCGTCTGCATCGTTTCGCGGCCGGTGGGCCAGACGATCTTGCGGGCTTCGTCCTTCACCTGGCTGATGAATTGCCCCGGGCTGCTCTTGGCCATCGCGATCATCCTGTCCTTCAAGCGTCGATAATATCGGCCAGATGGGTTGCCGTCCCTCGCGCGTCAAGCGCGCTTCGGGCATGTGTCCGCCCACCCTCCCCGAGCGGCTCGGCGAAAGGCGGAAGGAAAACGGCGCATCTGTCCGAATGGGCGGCCTTTACTGGCGCGCAGCAGCGATTGCAAGCTACCGACGCCATTCTCTATATAACAAATCCGGACACGGCGCGCAGAAAGCGGCCAGGCCGCTCTATGCGCTCCACTTCATCAGCCCCAGCCCCGCCACGATCAGCACGGCGGCGAATATCCGCATCGCGCTCGCCGCTTCGCCAAAGACGAAGATTCCGACCAGAAACGCCCCGACCGCGCCGATCCCCGTCCAGACCGTATAGGCCGTGCCGAGCGGCAGCGACCGCATCGCCAGCGCCAGCAGGGCAAAGCTGACGATCATCGCCGCGATGGTGACGATCGACGGGCCAAGGCGCGCGAAACCGTCCGACTGCTTCATCGCGGAGGCCCAGACGACCTCGAAAATCCCCGCAATCACCAGATAGACCCAAGCCACGCGCAGCCTCCTTCGACCCGCGCTCCCCTAGACCAACATTGCGCGTGTTTGAAGACCGCAAGCATGGCGCGGCGCTTGACGGCGTCCCGGCGATCCACCAGAAACCCGCGCGCGGCGCACGGGACCGCCCCTTCCTGTTTTCAGGGGATATGACGCAGATGACGGGAATGCACAGCAGCGAGCCGGGCGCCGCGAACGAGACCCCCGACACGCCGCGCCGCTGGCTCGACTGGGCCATCGGCCGTATCGAGGCGGATTACAACCGGTCCGCCGACACGCATCTTCTGCCCGTGCCCATGCCCGCGCTACCGCATGTCGCCCTTTATCTGAAGGATGAATCGAGCCATCCGACGGGCAGTCTCAAGCATCGGCTCGCGCGCTCGCTGTTCCTCTATGCGCTGTGCAACGGCTGGCTGCGGCCCGGCATGCCGGTCATCGAGGCATCGAGCGGATCGACCGCGGTGTCGGAGGCTTATTTCGCCCGGATGCTCGGCCTGCCCTTCATCGCGGTGGTGCCGCGCTCGACCGCGCAGGCCAAGATCGACGCCATCGCCGCTTATGGCGGCACCTGTCATTTCGTCGACGATCCGGCGGAGATCTACACCGCCGCCCACGCGCTCGCGGCGCGGCACGGCGGGCATTATATGGACCAGTTCACTTTCGCCGAGCGCGCGACCGACTGGCGCGGGAACAACAATATCGCCGAAACCATCTTCGCCCAGATGGCGCGCGAGCCGCATCCCGTGCCCGACTGGATCGTGTGCGGCGCGGGGACCGGCGGCACGTCGGCGACGATCGGCCGCTTCGCCCGCTATCACCGCCACGCGACGCGCCTGTGCCTCGCCGATCCCGAGGCGTCGGTCTTCCATCGCCACTGGCGCGACCGATCGGTCCTGCGGTTGGAGGGCGGGACATGCCTGATCGAGGGGATCGGCCGCCCGCGCGTCGAGCCGAGCTTCAATCCGGACATGATCGACCGCGCGATCGTGGTCAGCGACGACCGCTCGACCGCCGCCGCCCGCGTCATCAGCCGCCGCCTCGACCGCCTGTGCGGCGGATCGACGGGCACGAACATCTGGGCCTGTGCCATCATCGCCAGCGAGATGGCGCGCCAGGGGCGGCACGGGTCGATCGTCTCGATCCTGTGCGACGGCGGCGAGCGCTATCGCGAGACCTATTTCAACGATGCGTGGGTGCGCGAAAAGGGCTGGAACCTCGCCCCGCTCGAGGCCGAACTCGACCGCTTCTTTCAGACGGGCGCGATGTCCGCCGCCTGAGCGCGGACCTTCGTCACACCTCGATGAAGATACGGATCTTGTCGGGGGACGCGCCGGTCGCGCGCGCGATGCGCTCCCGCCCTTCGCGGATCAGTTCGTCGTGCGGCTCGGCGGCGATATCGACGATCAGCTGCGAAACGGGCACGCCCAGCATGGCGGCGAGCGCCGTCATGCGTTCAGGCTTCGGCCGCGCGCGGCCGCTCTCCCACCCCGAAATCGAGGGGGCGCTGACGTCGAGCGCCTCGGCGACATCCGCCTGGCTCAGGCCCTTGGCGATTCGCAGGCGCCTGAGCAGGGCGCCGAATCGGTCGAACGCTTCCGTCGCCACGCGAGTCTCGTCTGACGGCAGGGCCTCGTCCGACAACGCGGGGACCGCGTCGCCGCGCAGTTGCGCCGCGCTCAAGGCGGCGGGCGAAATCGGCGTTTCGAATTCGCAGCCATGGAACTGACCGCTCGTCCAGACGAGCTTTGCCGCGACCGTCCCGGCATGCGGAAGGTCGACATCGATCTTTTCGCCCGTCGTCAGCGGAGCGTCGCATTCAATCAACATGCCCGTAAGCGAGATATTATAGATTCGGACGGTCACGCTGTCGGCGGCGTGCGCGCCGCGGACCTCCAGATGGAGTTTGCGGCGCGCCGTGCGCCTTTTGCCGGACGATTCGCCCTGCGCCTGAAGATATGCGGAAATGACCATGCCCCTGTTTTTCGGCGCACAGGGTTAAGAAAAACTTACCGAATCGTCCAAATTCCCGTTGCGGGGTCCCGCGTGCGATTCGCGGCGCTGTTCCGGCGACCGGCTACCATCCTCCATAACAGCGGATAAGCGAAATTATCCAGGCGGCCAGCGGCGGGATAGCGCACTTTTCCTTGGAATATGTTTCTCAACGGGACAGCTACAGCACGGGACCGAAACAAAAATCTTCACTCGATGTAACAAATAGGCTAGCTTGTGGCTGTGGTGGATATTGCATCCCTTTTTGGCCCCAAGGTCCGGGCAGGCGCGATCGCCCTGCTTCTGCTCTCGGCGACGTCGGTCACGCTTCCGGTGCTCAGTGGGGACGGCGGAACGGTGTTCGCGCAGACGAGCGACGCGATCGACCGATTCATGGGACGCTCGCCGGGGGAACGCGGCGAAACCGATCTCCTCAAGGGCAAGGCGCGCAAGATCGCCGACAGGCTGCTCGGCCGCCCTGCCGGGGACGGGGAGCCGGAACAGCGCGCGCTCGGCAAGATATTCGATACGCCGCCCGAAGAATCGCTCAACCAACTGGCTCCCGCACCTGACCCGGCTCCCTTTGCGGAACCCTTGCCCGCGGCCGGCACGCCGCTCGGGTCCACGGGCGGCGTTCCCGGGGGCACTGGCGGCGGTTTTCCGGGTTTTCCCGGCGGAATCGTTCCCGTCGTCCCGCCTGGGCCGCCGGTCACGCCCATCGATCCGCCGACGCCTCCTCCCCCGCCCCCCGTTCCCGCGGTTCCGGAACCCGGAACCTGGGCCTTGATGCTCATCGGCTTCGGATTGTGCGGCGCCGCCCTTCGGCGCCGTAAGAAAGCGGAGACGGAAGGGACGCGGAGCGCCGCGCGATGCGCATCAGCCTGATCGCTGCGCTGTCGATTGCCGCCATCGCCGCTCTCGCGGCCCTTGCCATCCAAAGCGACATGTTTCCGGCGGCGCTTGCCGGGAAATCCCCGGGCACGCTCGTCGAGAATCAGGCCCATGCGGCCGCCGCCGCAGGACCGCGATCCCGCGAATATCTCCCACAGGCACGCGGCGAGCAGGCGTTTCGGGCCGGCTTGCTGCCTGCCGGAACGCAATCCTTGCTGGCGTCGCCGGGGCGAATGCGGCATGGCGACTTCGCATGGAACGACGACGGCATCCCGCCCGGCCCGCTGACCATATGGGTCGACCTGCGGACGCAAGTGATTTCGGTGTTTCGCGGCGGCCACGAGATCGGCACTGCCGTGATCGTCTATGGCGCGGAGTCGATGGAGTCCCCGCTTGGCCGTTTCCCGATCCTTTCGAAACATCGCGACTATCATTCGCGCGCCTATGATGCGCCCATGCCTTATTCGCTGTTCATCACCGATACGGGAGTCGCCTTGCACGGCAGCCCGATGTCGAGCCGCCGCGCCACGCATGGCTGCATCGGCCTGCCGACGGAATTCGCGCGCCTGCTGTTCGCCGCCGCCGAGAAGGGCGACATGGTCGAGATCGTGCGATCGGACAGCCATTCGGCAACGGCGGCGCTGAAGCGATGATGGCGGACGCCGCCGGGCGACAAGAATTTCTGGGGCTGGATTTCGACCGCATCGATGCAGGGACCGCCGCGCGGCGAATCGCGGCTCTCGCGAGCGAACCGCGCTTCTCCTATGTCGTGACGCCCAATGTCGATCATGTCGTACAACTCGACCGCGCGGGCGATCCGGCCCTTGCCCGCGCCTATCGCGACGCCGCCCTGTGCCTGTGCGACAGCCGCATCCTGGCCAGGCTGGCGCACGCATCGGGGATCGACCTGCCGGTCGTCACGGGCAGCGACCTGACGCACGACTTGCTCCGTGCCGCGCTGCCGCCCATGAGAGTCGCCGTCGTCGGGGGCGACGCGCGGATGCACGGCGACCTTGCGAGGCTTTTCCCCCGCTTCGAATGGACATTTTTCGAGCCGCCCATGAAGCTGAGGCACGATGCGGCAGCGCGGACGGCGGTCGTGACCTTCACCGAGACCGCGGGCGCCGATGTCATTTTCCTCGCCGTCGGCGCGCCGCAGAGCGAGATGATCTGCGCCGAGACGCTCCAGCAAGGCCGCGCGCGCGGCGTGGCGCTGTGCATCGGCGCGTCGCTGGAGTTCCTGACCGGCGCAAAGGATCGCGCCCCCCGCTGGGTGCAGCGCGCCGGTTTCGAATGGCTGTTCCGTCTGCTGCGCGAGCCGCAGCGTCTGTGGCGCCGCTATCTGGTCGACGGGCCGCGAATTTTCCTCATCTGGCGAAAATGGCGCCGGGCGCAGGCAGTCAAGGCCGCTCGCCATCGCGGCTAGTGCGGTTCCAGTCCCTTTGGTTGCGCGTGAAGAAGCCGATATAGATCGGGATTTTCCAGACGATATAGAAAGGGATGCGAAGCAGCGCCGCAAAGGACAGGATGCCGCGCCCGTGACGCCACCAGGATGCGAGCAGCCCGGCAACGGCGAAAACGAACGCCGCGCCGCCAAGCCACAGCGGCGTCCAATTGCCTGACACGAAACCCACCATCGCGAGCAAGGCCAGCCCCGATACCGACAGCAGCATGAGCAGCGCCAGCGGCGGCACCATCAGATGAGCGCCCAGCGCGGCGAGATGGACGGAAGCGGTCGCGACGCCGCGCAACAGCATCGGCAGCCCCTGCGTCGCCGCAGCTCGCAGGAAGCCATGTTCCCACCGGCTGCGCTGCGCGCGGCTGTCCTCAACCGGCGCGGCCTGACTTGTCACCAGCGCCTGATCGTCGAGATCGACGCGGATGCCGCGCCGCGCGAGCCAAAGGCCGAGACTCAGGTCTTCGACGGCGTCGCCCGTGGCGAGCGGCAGCGTGGCGAACAGCGGCCAGGGAAAGGCCATGCCCGTGCCGAACAGCAAGGCGCCGCCGCCAAGCCGGACCAGCCCGCGCGCGCGAACCAGATTCTTCACCAGCATCGCGAAATTCGAAACCGCGACCAGCGGCGAGGCACCCTCTTCGGCCGTGAGAAGATTCGCCGCCTGAACCGGCCGGCCGCAAGCGAAGGCCCGCGCCGCGAGCCGTTCGGCGCCGCCCTTCCGCAACCGGCAATCGGCGTCGATGACGATCACGACGTCGGGAGGATCGTCCGCAAGCCGGTCGCGGCCGAAAGCGAGCGCGAAACCCTTTCCGCGGCGACCAGGGTCGTTGCGCTCGACGACGGCGGCTCCGGCCTGTCTTGCCGCGAATGCCGTCGCGTCGCTGCAATTGTCCGCCACCACCAGGATGGACGCGCCGGGCGCGGCGGCGGCCAGCGCCTCGACCGTCGCGGCGATTCCGGCGGCTTCATCATGCGCGGGGACGAGCAAGGCGACGCGCGCGGGCGCGGCGGGCACGGGAACGGGCGGAAATGGCCGCAGGCCCAGAAACAGTTCGACGCCCAGATAGGCGAGCAACGCCGACAGCGGAAGCGCTATGAACCAGGCGAGAATATCCATCATATCCCCTTGACCCTCTACCCGATCCCGCGCAGGCGGCAAGATCGGCGGGGGCGATTGTCCCATATTGCCACGATCGCCACAGGGCGCTTTGCAACGGCCGGTGCGCCGTTTAGGGAAGGGCTGCTGGATTGGGGACGATAACGGATATGGCACGCAACTATTTTTCGGCCCGCAGAGTGATGGTGACGGGCGGAGCCGGGTTCGTTGGATCGCATCTGATCGATCGCCTGATCGCGGCGGGCGACGAAGTGCTGTGCGTCGACAATCTGTTCACGGGCTCAAAGGCGAATGTCGCGCATCTGCTCGGCCATCCGCGCTTCGAATTCCTGCGCCACGATATCTGCCTGCCGCTGTTCGTGGAGGTCGACGCGATCTTCAACCTCGCCTGCCCGGCGTCGCCGATCCACTATCAGCACGACCCGGTGCAAACCACAAAAGTGTCGGTGATCGGGTCGATCAACATGCTGGGCCTTGCCAAGCGCGTCAAAGTGCCGATCCTTCAGGCATCGACGAGCGAAGTCTATGGCGACCCGACGCAGCATCCGCAGACCGAAAGCTATTGGGGCAATGTCAACCCGATCGGGCTGCGCAGTTGCTATGACGAAGGCAAGCGCTGCGCCGAGACCCTATTCTTCGACTATCACCGCCAGCACGGCCTGAACGTCAAGGTGGCACGGATATTCAACACCTATGGCCCGCGCATGCACCCCGCCGACGGGCGCGTGGTTTCCAACTTCGTCATGCAGGCGCTGCGCGGCGAGGACATCACCATATTCGGCGACGGATCGCAGACCCGCAGCTTCTGCTATGTCGACGATCTGGTCGAGGGCCTGTTGCGGCTGATGGATTCGCGCGACGGGTTCACGGGTCCCGTGAACATCGGCAACCCGGTCGAATTCACCATTCGCGAACTCGCCGAACTGGTGATCGAAATGACGGGTTCGCGCTCCAAGCTGGTGCAGTTGCCGCTGCCGTCGGACGATCCGACACAGCGCAAGCCCGACATTTCGCTGGCGCGGTCCGAACTGGGATGGGAACCCACGGTCGCGCTGCGCGAGGGGCTTGTGCGCACGATCGATTATTTCCGCGACCTGGCGAATTAAAGCGGCGTGCCTTCGATCTGAACCGTATCCCCGAGCGAAGTCGAGGGGCATGGCCGAGCGAAGTCGAGGCGACGACGCTGCGGTTCTCGCTCCGCTCGAACAAGCCCCTCGTCTTCGCTCGGGGATACGGGGATTCAGATTTCGTGCGATTTGCTCTGGAAGCTGGCCCGCCGGGCGAGCAGGTCCGCGATGAAATCGCGATATTGCCCCGCGATCGCCGGCCAGGAATAGCGCTCGACACCAGGCACCCGCCCGCTCTGCGTTCGGCCGCGCGCCAGGGCGGCGCGCAGCCTGTCATCCAACGCCGCAGGATCTTCCGTGTCGCAAAGACATTGCGTCTCCTCCCCCAGAATCCAGCGCAAGCGCTCGCTGTCGTGCCCGACCACCGGCAGCCCGCTCGCCCAGGCCTCGATGAAGACATTCCCGAAGGATTCGAGCAGGGACATGTGCAGAAAAGCGTCCGCCGAACGATAGAGTGCGGGCATGTCCGCCGCCGCGAGGCTCAGCCGCTTGAAGCGGTCCGGGAGCAGTTCGCGGGCCAGCGCCTCGCCTTCGTCGCGAAGCGGTCCGTCCCCCGCGACGACCAGATAGGCATCGTCGAGACGGGCCACGGCGCGAATGCCGTCGAGAACGCGTTTCGTGTCGATGAAGGCGCTGACCATCAGGATGACCGGACGATCCTCCGGCAAGCCGAAACGCGCGCGCTCCGCCGCTCCGGGATGGAAGCGCGCGAGGTCGACGCCGTTGGGAATCAGCGCGCAGGTCCAGCGCGCGCGATTCCGTTCGAGATAGTCGGGATTGGTGCAGACGAGTCCGTCGCAGCCGAAAGCGCGATATTCGGAATTGGAGGCATAGGCCGGCCAGTCGCCGTTCTGGGTCACGAAAATCTGGAGCGGCTTCGCCCGCGACGGCCGGCGGAGCGCCCAGTGCGTGAAGGGGAAGGAGCAGGTTATCACCGCGTCATAATCCCCCGGCCGATAGGCGGCGAGCAACCCGGGCACGAAGCTGGCGTCCTCCCACGCGGTTTCGCTGCGAAGCGGCGGGAAAGTCGGGAAATGCTCGAACCGTTCGCGCCGGATGGACGGAAGGCTGCGGAATCGATAGGCGGCTTCGGGCCGCTCCTCGCCCGAACCCATCACCGTCACGCTCTCGCCTTCGCGGGCCAGCGCATCGGCGACCGACAGCAAGGCGACCTCTGCGCCGCGGTCGTAACGGTGGAACCCCGGCAAGGCGAAGAGCAGCTTCATTCAGGTGAATCTCCCGTGCAGCGCGCCGCCAGGCGGAACGGACGAAGCGGCCCTTCCGCAATGGCGCGGGGCCGCCCGTTCCTATTCTTTGCCGCCCCTATTTTTTGGCCGCGCCGCTCGCCGCCTTGCTTGCGGGCGGTTCGAAGCCCGGCTGATATTTGATCTCGGCGGCGGCCCGGCTCTGCTTCAGGCGCTGCTGGATCATATCCTCCATCTGCCGGTCGCGCAGCGCCTTCACGGCCCTGGGACGCGCGTCTTCCGCCGACAGCGGTGCGGAACGCTCGCCCCGGATGACGCCGACCATCACCACGCCGTTTTCGGGGATCACGAAAGGCTCTCCTTCCGGCAAGGCCCGGATCTGCTGCATGCGCTGCGCCCCCAGATCCGCCGCGTCGACCAGCGGCGTGTCGCGCTGGAACGCAATCCCCATCTGCCCCAGGCGGGCGGCGACGGCGTCCATGGAATGATCGTCCTCGAACGCCTTGAGCTGACTGGGATCGCTCGGCAGCGCGAATTGAATCCGGTCGAGCGTCAATATCTTCCGGTCGCCGAACATCAGCGGATTGTCGGCGATGAATTTGTCGATTTCCTGCTGGCCGGGAACCTTCATGGCGCGCTCGGCGCGCTGGCCCATCAACTGGACGAGCAGCGCATCGCGAAGCTGCCGCTCGCGCAGCAGATAGTCGGGCGTCTTGTCCAGCTCCTCGTCGCGGGCGGCCTGCGCGAGCAGGCGGCGCTCGATGATGCGCTGAAGCGCGGCCTTCTGGACGACCGCCTTGTCGACGCCTTCCGGGATCTGCCGGCTGCCCAGTTCGGCGTTGATTTCCTGAAGCGTGATCTCTTCCCCGTTGACCACGGCGGCGACCTGGCCGGTCGCCTCCTTGCCGCAGGCCGAAAGCGCGAGCGCGGCGACAGCGAATGTGAATCCGATTTTGCGGTTCATATATTTGTCCTTCCTGAATCGGGTCCCAGCAGCAGGCGTTGCAGTTTCGGGTCGGCATTCTCGATGAACTGGCTGGAGAATGTCGTGAGCAGCGCCTGCGCCTCTTTCTGATCGATACCGAGCGCGGAAACGCGCATCATCATGCCGTCGGGGATATCGCCCGCCAGATTGGCGCGCATCACCGCGATGCGCTGTTCGCTCCACTTGCGCGGATAGGCGGCGCCGAGACGCGTGAAATAGGCGACCTGCTCGACGCGATTGGGCGCCGTCGCCGTGAAGAAATTGGCGGGAACCGGATGTCCGCCCGCGCTGAGCATGATGTCGCGCGTCGGGCTAAGCTGAAAGCCGCCCACGGGATAGCAGAACTCCGGGCGATGCACCTGCAACACTCCGCTCTGCGCATTGTTATAGGCCAGCAGCAGCATGACCGGCGGCAGTTCGGGGGCCACATAGACGCGCGTGACGAGATTGTCGTAGAGCCGGTCGCTCAAGGCATCGGGCGGCGGCAGCACGACGCCGCTTTGCGACACCACTGCCCATTGCCCGAAGCGGGGGGGAACCCATTTCTCGAACTCGTCCTCGGGAATGACGGGATTGGCGACGGCGGGTTGCCGCGCGAAGGCGATTCCCGACGCTCCGGCCAGCGCGATGCCGATCAGCAGATTGCGCCGCGACAGTTCGGCGCCGCCCGCCGGGCGAATCCTTGCCTCCTCAGCCATGCGCCTGTTCCCTTCCTTCCCCTTGCCGCTGGACATAGCGGTCCCACAGGGGCTTCAGCAACTGATCGAGCGCGAATATCGTCAGCAGCGCGATCGCGAACATCACGATCCCCGCGAAATTGTGCAGGAACCCCTGCGCCGCGGCTTCGCCGGCATGATAGGTCAGCAAGATGAGGATGAGGACGCGAAAGAAATTCGCGATCAGTGCGACCGGCACGATCAGGAAGACGAGGAAAAGCGCATAGGGCCACTGCGCCTGATGGCGCATGTAGATGTAGAAGAGCGAGATGGCGGAAAGCGAGATGATCGAGTTGATGCCCGAACAGGCGGCCGCGACCAGCAGCTCATATTGCCCGATATAGATGCGCACGCCCTCTCCGCCGATCGGATAGCCGAACAGGTCGAGGAACCGGATCGCCGCCTCCGACAGCCAAATCTTCATGGGCACGGTCACGAAGGCGACGACGGTTTCGGGCGGCGGAAAGATGAAGGCGATATAGAAAAGAGGGAACCACAGGCGCTTCATCACCTCGATACCGACCAGGCTATAGAGGACGACCAGCAGGCTGGCGTACATCAGATATCCTTCGATCTCGACGATCTGGGTGATGCGGGCGAAAATCTGCAAGGGGACGAAAAGCGCCAGCAGCGCCCATACGCTCGCCGAGGGCGCCGGGCGCGCGAGGGCCGAAACCTCCGTCCAGCGGCGATACAGCAGCCACAGCCCGGTGGCGAGCACGATCGGCCCGTGCGCGCCCTCTTCGCCGCTCCACGATTCGCGGACGACGAAGAGCATCGTCGGGATGCTGAACAGCAATATTCCGACGACGAGCGCGATCGCCCCGAAACGAACATGGCTCGAAGAGGGACCGGGACGCCCCGCGGCGAATCTGGTATCGGCGGCAGTGGCCATTCAATGCCCAATGACTTGAAGAGACCAGAGTGGATAAAGCAAAGAAGGCCGTCTGCCAACGCCTCAAAGACGCGCCGCCGTATCGTGGCGGGACAGTCGCGCCCCGGCGGGACACGGATGGGACACCGGCGGACGCGCTTTGCCATAGCCGCGGCCGGGCCGATTTTGATATAGTGGCAGGCGATGGATCGGACAAAAACAAGGAACCGGCGCGCACTCCGCCGCAAAGCCGCCGGTGCCGCGCTATTGCTCGCGGCCGTGATCCTGGGCCTTGCCGCCTGGTGGCTGCTGGGACGCGGCCCGGCGCAGCGCGGCGAATCGCCCGGCCGCATCCCCGAACGGGCCGAAGCCGCCGTGCCCGCCCCGCCCGAGCTGCCGCCGCTCGCCTACAAGCCGCTGACGCCCGACGACGCGCTGGCCGAAAACGCCGCCCTGCCCTTTTCGACCGCCCCGATCGAACGCGCGCTGCCCGTGGTCGTCCCGCTGACGGCCTCGGCCTTCGCGGGGCGGCGATCGGCGATCGATTGCCTGACCGCGGCCATCTATTACGAGGCGGCGCAGGAATCGGACGCGGGCAAGCGCGGCGTCGCGCAGGTCGTTCTCAACCGGGCGCGCCACCCCGCCTTCCCGAACAGCATCTGCGGCGTCGTCTATCAGGGAGCCGAGCGGACGACGGGCTGCCAGTTCACCTTCACGTGCGACGGCAGCCTCGCGCGCAAGCCGTCGCGGGCGGGATGGGATACGGCGCGGATGATCGCCATCGCCGCCATGTCGGGGCGCGTCGAGCCGTCGGTCGGCATGGCGACCCACTATCACGCCGATTATGTCGTGCCCTATTGGGCGGCGTCGCTAGCCAAGATCGCCCAGATCGATCATCATATCTTCTATCGATGGAGCGGCGGCTGGGGACGGCGCACGGCCTTCACGCAGCCGATCGGGCCGGAGCAGTTTCTCGATGCCGCGCCAATCCCGGATTTCCTCGATTTCGAAAGCGATTCGCTCGTTCAGCCGCCCATCGCCGCCAATTCGCGCCCCTCGTCGCCCATAGCGGCCGACAAACTGACGGGTTCGCTGGCGCCGGGCGATCCGGGCGCGTCGCTGTCCAGCGCCGCCCGCCCTTCGATCAAGGCCGACGAGGCGGCCGC
This sequence comes from Alphaproteobacteria bacterium HGW-Alphaproteobacteria-13, assembly GCA_002842935.1. Lineage (GTDB taxonomy): Bacteria > Pseudomonadota > Alphaproteobacteria > Sphingomonadales > Sphingomonadaceae > Sphingopyxis. The sequence goes on from PHEM01000018.1 coordinate 15,358, forward strand.
AAAGCCTGCGGCGGACATGGCCAGCGGTGCCTTGAGGGTGGAATAATCCCCCTCCAGCGCGGCCAATCGCTTGCGCCAGTCCTGCGCGAACGGATCGCGCCCCATCACATTGCCCGGCTCGCTATAGCGGCAGACCAGGATTTCCTCGTCGTCCCGCCGCGCGAGACCGCAACCGACCTCAGCGGACCGGCCCCAGACGATCTGCGTGTAATGCGACACATCCTCCGGCCGTCCGGTGCGGCTGTTGGCCGGAAAGACGCCGGGGATGAAATATTCCTTTTCCGCGATCCAGCGATCGACCATCGCCTCGGGCCGGAAGGCGCCGGGCGTGCCGCCCCAGATATTCTCACCCTCCGGCGGGTGGCCGGGAATATTGGGCGAATGTTCGAAACGGCCCGTCCGCACCAGATGATCGGCCCAGGTCTGCGCGCTGCGCGCCAGATTCGCGTTCCAGCGAAGCGGTGGAACGCCCGCGATCGCACGCTCGCGATTGTGGCTGGCAAGCAGCCGGGAATCGAGATCGCCGAGCCGCGACTGCGCGCCCGTAAGCAGCATTGCCGCAACGGCCAGAGAGGCGATCTTTGCTGTCCTGTTGATGAATCTTGGCATGACACCCCCGGAATTGGAGGCACAGCCCTATTCCCGACGCACTAAAGCCAAGTAGCAAGAGGTGGTTAATCAATCGTTAGCCATCATCGCGGGCGATGATGCGGCCGAACAGGCCGTTGGGCGGCGCCTGTCCCGGCGGAAGATCGATGCCATAGATCGTCGCCGCATTGGCCAGCCCGGTCTCGGCATCGCGCAGGCAATCCTGCCGCAAGCGCGCACACATATCGCGATAGAGGCGCCAGCCGCCCAGCAAGGCGGGGGCCTCGCGCGTCAGCCGCCGGGCCACGGCAAGCGCTTCGCGGTCCTTACCATCGCTTGATAACCACGCCGCATAAGCCCCTGATATCACTAAATTCTGTGGATTGGCACTTATCCCCTGCCGCCAGATGCGGCGGGCGTTTTCCATATCGGCGCGGCGCGCATAGGCCGTGGCGGCGAGCATCCAGGCCTCGACCTGCGTGGGACATTGGCTGGCGGCAAACTGCGCCGGACGCAGGGCCGCGTCGGGCTTGCCCTGTTGCAGCAGGCTGTCCGCGCGCACGGTCAAGGCCAGGCAATGGGTTTCGTCGCGCGCCAGCACTTTGTCCGCAAGTCGCAGGGCCTCGTCCGGACGCCCCTCGCGCGCGGCGAAAAGCGCATCATGCGCCATCCGCGTCGCGGCATCGAGTCCGGCGAGCAGGCGCCGCGCGGCGGCGGTCCGTTCCTGCCGCGCCAGCAGCTCGGCGGTCGCGAGCCGCGCGGCCGTCGAACCCGTGGCGGCGATCGGCGCGAGACTGGCGTCGTCCGGACCTTCGGCCGCATATTCGCGCCATATCCCCAGCGTCGCGGCGATCTGGTCGGCGCCCGTCTTCGGGTCGGCGAGCAGGGCGACGATCAGCGCCCGTCCGTCGCGCGGACGCTTGTCCTTGAACGCGAAATCGGCCTCGTCGAGCCGCAGGTCGCTATTGTCCGGCGCCAGCTTGCGAAGGCGGGCGAACTGTTCGCGCATTCCCGCCGCGTCGCGCATGACTCGATAGATTTCGAGACGCGTCATCGCCACGGCGGCGGTGTCGGCCCGGACGGCGTCATAGTCGGCGAGGACCGCCAGCGCCTCTTGCGGCGCGCCCCTGCGCACGGCGATGCGCGCCTTGAGGATGACTCCGCCCTCATCGCCCGGATTGCGCGCGAGAATCCGGTCGGCATAGCCGTCGGCCTCCGCAAGGCGGCTGCGGACGATCGCGTGCAGCCCGCGGATGAGCAGCGCGCCGGGTTCGTCGGGCGAAAGCGAGAGGATCGCCTCGGTGGCCTCCAGCGATTCCCGCAGATGGCCGGTTTGCAGGCCGAGTTGCGACACGGCCTGCAAGGCCTCGCGATTAGCGGGGTCGAGCGACATGGCGTCGCTATAGGCGTCGAAGGCCCCCGGGATGGAATTGGCCGCCATTTCGATCCGCCCCCGCAGGATATGATATTGCGGCTCGTCGTCGCGCGCCGCGATCGCTTTCCGAATCGCGAGGCGCGCCTCGGCGACGCGGCGCTGATCGAGAAGCGCCTGCGCGCGGGCGGCATCGCGGGCGGCGGCCTCGCTTCGCGAACAGGCGCCAAGCGCGGCCGCGCACGCGAGCAGCAGCAGCCAGCAGGCGACAAGATGGAAAAGGCGTCGCCCGTCCTTCCCACCGCGAGTCCGGAGGAGCGGATTACTAGGATCAGGACCGATTAAATGCATGTTCTAGGCGTCGAAATGGCGAAGATATCGGGTTCGGGCGGGTGCCGCGGGTAGCATCGCTACCCGCAAGGCCGCGCGGACCTGAGATCGAAGCCATTTCGGCGTCCCTTCGGGATTTGACCGATTTTGCCCATGGCTTCGTCGGCAAGCCTTGAAATATCGACATATTCCTACGCCTTGCCTCCTCGCCCCGGGCAAAATCGCTTCAAACCTCGAATATGCATTTAATCGGTCCTGATCCTAGGGTTAACGAGGTAGCCAAATAACATGGCTCGCCTTATAGTGACGGCGATTTGACTGTCGACCATTCTCTAAGGTACTTCCAATGATCCGGATTCCGCTCACGGTGGCGATAGGTGCCGCTGCCATCATGGTCCCGGCAGCGCAGGCGCAAACGACAGCGGGCAACGCGCCCGCCGCCGCCGCGAAGCCTGCCGCCGCCGCGGCCTCGACCTACCGTATCAACGCGGGCGACGAGCTGGAAATCTATGTGTGGGGCGAGGAACGGCTGCAACGCCAGGTCAAGGTCCTGCCCGACGGGACGATCGCCTTTCCGCTGGTCGGACAGATCAAGGTCCAGGGCTATCTGCCCGCGGAAGTCGAAGGGTTGATTACCAGCGGATTGAGCGCGCAATATGTCGGCGCGGTGCCGCAAGTGATGCCCGCGCCAGACGCCGACCCTGCTGTCAAATGCCCGCGCAGACCCCCAACCCGCCACCGCTGCCGCGTGACCCCCGCCAGCCCGTCCGCTGGCTCGACC
>PHEM01000384.1 GCA_002842935.1 Alphaproteobacteria bacterium HGW-Alphaproteobacteria-13
CGTGGTCAGCGACAGCGTCGTCGCGGCCGCCAACAGCGTGCCGGGCGCGGCGTGGATGCCCGTTTCGGCGCTGATCGACAGCGCGTCCGCCGCCGAGCCGAGCGTCGCCGCCGTTCCCGTGCGGGACGCGTGGCGAATATCGACTTCGCCGCCCGCCTCCAGCGTCAGCGGGCCGCCCGCCGCGACGCCTGCGCCCGCCTGGCCCTGGATGCCGATCGACCCGTCGGACAGCAGCCGCATCGCGCCGTCCGTCACGATCGACCCACCGCCCGACGGGGCGAGGTATATTCCCGCGCTCGCTACGCCGACGTCGCCGTTGGTCGGCGCCGCCGCGCCGCGCGTCCGCACCTCGAGCGCCGCCGCGTGGATCGCGCCATTGCCTCGGAAGACCACGCGGCCCGCCCTGTCGCCGCTCGCCTCGATATCGGCAAGGCCAAGCTCGACGATTCCCGGCGAGGCCGGACCGGCGTTCGCTTCGATCAGGACCTGGCCGCCGGTCGTCACCGTCTCCGCCCCGTTCGCGCCCAGGCCGCCGGGACCTTCGCCTGCGGGACCGCTTTCGCTCGGCGCGCCCGTGACGGCGATCGCCAACGGGCCGCTGCCGCCGCGCGAGACAGTGCCGCCGGTCGCGATCAGCCGGACCGTGCCGCCGTTGCTCGCCCCGCTGTCGCCGCCGTCGCCGCCGATGCCGGTGGGACCGGAGAAGTTCGACGATCCCCTGCCGCCGCTGCCGCCATATCCAAGGCTGCCGAGAAAGGCGGTGGGGGAGGGGCTTTCCGAATCGATGAACAATTGCGCGCCGTTGCTGGCCGCGATCTCGATCGTGCCGCCCGTGCCGTCGCCGCCCCGGCCCCCGGCGGGGGCGACCGCCACATCGACGGCCATGAACGAAAGGCCGCCGCTGCCGCCGCTGCCGCCATGGCCGTCCGTGCTGAAATTGCCGGCGGTCACGGCGATCCGCCCGCCCGCGCCATCGGCCTGCGCCCGCGCGGTTCCGCCGATGGCGTTGCCGCCGCTGCCCCCGATCCCGTCCTGACCGTCGCCGCCGTCGCCGCCTTGCGCGCCGACATGGAAATAGACGGGACCCGTGCCTGCATCGATGCCCGTCACGATCGCCTGCGCGGTGCCGCCAAAGGCGTTGCCGCCGTCGCCGCCCCTGTCGTGGCTGCCGCCGTCGCCGCCCAGCGCCTGTGCGACGGCCTGCATCTGATTGCTGGCCGTGACGGGCGCGGCGAGAGCGATCGTCGCCGTGCCGCCAACGCCGTCGCCGCCGCGTCCGCCGACGCCGCCGCCCGCGGAGGGACCGGAATTGAAGGAATAATATTCGCCGCCCCCGCCGCCGCTTCCCGACGCATCGACGATCAGGTCGGCGGTGGTGACGCTGCCCGCCGCCGTCACGTTCACATATATGCCGGCGGTGCCTCCGCGCCCTTCGCCGCCCTGGCCCGGCGCGCCGCTGATGCCGGTTCCGCTCACGAAATCGCCGCCGCCGCCGCCTTCGCCGATGGCATGGGCGGCGATGATGCCCGTCTCGACATTGGCCGCGCCCTCGATGGTGATGCTGGCGTTGCCGCCGCGCCCGGCGCCGCCGTCGCCGCCGGGAACGGGCGCGCCCGGACTGTCGTCGCCGCCGATGCTTCCCGCTCCGCCCATGCCGTCGGCGGAGGCGATGATGCGCCCGGCGAGGATCGTTCCGCCCGACAGGCGGATCGACGCGGTGCCGCCCTGCGCGTCGCCGCCGCCCGCGTCGTTGAAGGACTCTGCCGCGACATCGGCGGAGACGAGCAGATCGCCCCCGACGATGAGCTGGCCACCGTCCACCTGCACGCGGGCGCCGCCTGCGCCGCGCGACTGGAGGACGAGATCGCCGTCGATCGTCATCGCATCGCCGGTCCCCACGGTCAGGCTCGCGCCCCTGTCGCCCGTGAACAGGGCATTGCCCTCGACGGCGATCTGCCTTTCGCCCGCGGAGGCAGGCTCGGCGGAACCGGCCAGCAGGGTGCCGCTGGCATGGATTTCGACATGGCCGCGAAAGCGCGCGTCGGCGATCGCGATATCGGCGGCGACGCCGTTGCCGGGACTGTTGCCGATACCGCCGTAACCGATGCCGTAACCGCCCGACAGGATCACCGCGCCATTGGGATCGGCGACCGCGCTGACGGCGTCGTAATAGCCCATCTGTCCCGACACCAGCATCGATACGGCGTCATTCTTGGGAACGGCGACCATATAGATGCGGCTTTGGTCGATGGTGCTTGCCGCATGGGCGGGACCGGTCGTGCTGCCGTCGTGGACCAGCGCCGTGCCGCCGTCCGCGCCGACGACGACATCGATGTCGAACAGGCCGTTTCCAAAGCGGATGGAGACTTCCTCTGCCGCGACATAGGCGGCGGAGCCGTCGATGCGGACGGCTCCGCTCTGCCGGATGCGCGGCGCGACGACGGCCAGATAGGCGCCGCGGGGATTGGCGTTGGCGACATCGATCGAGGCATTGCGGGCGATCGCGATTTCCGCCGCGCCGGACCGCGATTCGTGAAAATGGGCCATGCCGCTGTCGTCGAGCAGGCCGTTGGTGCGGTCGATGTCGCTGGTGGTCAGCACCAGGCCGCCGACATTGATGGCCGCCCCGTTGTTGATGAGGATGCCGCCCGCGTTATAGAACCAGATGTTGCCGCCCTGCGTCGCCGACGCCTGCATGTCATAGCTGTTGACGGTGCCGCTGATGGCGATCTGGCGGCTCAGCGGCAGGCCCGCGCCGCTCGTGAAGCGATTGAGGACGATATAGTCGCCGTCGCCGTTGAAGTTCCAGACGTGCGTCGCGGGCAGCAGGTCGATGGCGCCGCCGGTCGGTGCCGTGTCGGTCGGCACCCAGTTGATGACGCTTTGGCTTTGCGTGACGGTGACGGTCGTCGATTTCGCGCCGGAATCGTTGACGACCGTGGTGCCGGAACCGACCTGGACATAGACCGGATTGGCGGCGACCTGCG
>PHEM01000385.1 GCA_002842935.1 Alphaproteobacteria bacterium HGW-Alphaproteobacteria-13
CCGCTCGGCGAACTGGCGGCGCTCGCCAATGCCGGGACGCTCGCCGCCTTCACCGCCGTGTCGATATGCATGCTGATCATGCGCCGCCGCGCGCCCGACGCCCCGCGCACTTTCCGCACGCCCCTGCCGTGGGTCGTGGGCGCCGTGGCGGTGCTGGGCTGCATCTATCTGTTCTTCAGCCTGCCGACGCAGACGCAGATATGGTTCGGCGTGTGGAACGTCGCGGGACTGGCGGTCTATTTCTTCTATGCGCGCGGCCGCGCGGCGATCGGCTAGGTCCAGTCGAACGCCAGCGGGGCTTCGCGAAAGGCGAAGCGGTCGAGGTGGCTCGCCACCACGCCCTTCAGCGCGTCGAGGTGCGCGGCGCTGCTGGCGTCGATGCGGACCGACAGCGTCTCGCCATCGGCATCGAACGTCACCAGCGCATCGCCCGGCCAGTCGGCGCCGCGCGCGTCTTTCGGAAAGGTCACGGTGCCGTGGTCGGGCGTGAAGGTGACGGCCAGATTATGCTGCCAATGCTTGCATAGCTGTTGCAGATATTTGCCGCCGTTGGCGGTCGGCACGCGAGCGGTTGCGCTGTTCGTCATCGTGCCTTCCCTCACAATCGCTCGATCTTCTGCGCCGCTTCGTCGATCAGCGCGACGACCTGGTGCAGCGTCGCTTCGTCGACGTCGCGCCCGCCGAGGCGGTTCATCAGCACTTGGCGCAGATTGCCCATCGCCCGGCGGACCGAGCCGCCGTCGGTGCGCTGCCGTTCCTCGCCGATGGCGGCGAGACGCGCGATCAGCGCCTCGACAAGCGCGTGGTTGGCGTCAAGATCGGCCTGTCCGGCGGGCGTGATGGCGAACAGTTTGCGCGCGCCTTCGCTGGTGTCCGCCGCGATCTGTCCCATGTCGTCGAGCAGGGTCAGCGTCGGATAGATGACGCCGGGGCTGGGCTTATAGGCGCCGCCCGTCAGCTCCTCAATCTGGCGGATCAGGTCATAGCCGTGGCGCGGTTCGTCGGCGATCAGCCGGAGCAGGACGAGCCGCAACTCGCCGCTGTCGAACATCCGCCGCCGCCGCCCGCGCCCTTCGCCGTCATGCCCGCGCCCGCCGCCGAAGCCGCGTCCGAAACCCTGACCGTAACCGCGTCCGCCGCGATGCATGGCATGGCGATGGCCGCAGCCGCCTTTGTGTCCGTGAAATATCATATAGGCTCCTTAGAGTGATTTGAGATAGTTCTAAGATATATCTTAATGAGGAATATGCAAGTGCTATCTGCAAGGGAGGAAAGCCCTCTCCCCTTCAGGGGAGAGGGTTGGGAGAGGGGGAAGGAAGCGCTTTGCCTCCCCCTCTCAACTGCGGCTAGCCGGACAAGCCGGCAAGCCTGCGTATCTCTCCCCTGAAGGGGAGAGAGCGGTCGCCGTGATCCTTGTCTTGACTTCGTGCGCGCTGCCGCTATGAGGCGCCCCGTATTGCCTTGGCTTCGGCCTCGGCAATTCCGTCCGAGACAGTTGGTGAAGGGGATTTGCCCTTCTTAATTTCCAGCCTAGACGGGGAACAGTCTTTATCGGTCGCCCGCCTCTTGTCAGGCGTTCGCGGCTTGACCGACCCCATCGGACATCGCCATCGCAAAGGACAGGCGGGCTTTGCCTGCCGCCCCCTTTGCGTTTGTCAGCCGCCCGGCGGCGCGTCTCGGCGCGTCTTCGGGCATGAGTGGAGAAACAGGCATGGATCGTGCTGAAAAGGCCGAAGCCGTATCCGCGCTGAACGCTACGCTGTCGAATGCCGCCTCGGTTGTGGTCGTCCGCAACCTGGGCCTTACCGTCGCCCAGTCGACGGTGCTTCGCCAGCAGATGCGTGACGCGGGGGCCAGCTTCAAGGTCGCGAAGAACCGCCTTGCCAAGATCGCGCTCGAGGGCACGCCCTATACCGGCATCAGTGATTATCTGACCGGACCCACGGCAATCGCCACGTCCACCGACCCGGTGGCGGCGGCGAAGATCGCGGTGGAATTCGCCAAGACCAACGACAAGCTCGAGATCGTTGGCGGCGGCATGGGCGACACGCTGCTCGACGTCGAAGGCGTCAAGGCTCTGGCCTCGCTTCCCTCGCTCGACGAACTTCGCGCGAAGCTCGTCGGTCTGCTCCAGGCTCCCGCCACCAAGGTCGCCCAGATCGCGGCGGCCCCGGCTGGACAGCTGGCGCGGGTCTTTGGTGCCTATGGCGCCAAGGATGCGGCGTAAACATTACCACACCTGCAATATTCACCGGGTTTCCCGGTTCTGATGGAGAATGAAAATGGCTGATCTTGCCAAGATTGTTGAAGACCTGTCGGCTCTGACCGTGCTGGAAGCCGCCGAGCTTTCGAAGCTGCTCGAAGAAAAGTGGGGCGTTTCGGCCGCCGCTGCCGTCGCCGTCGCCGGTCCGGCCGCCGCCGCTGCCCCGGCCGCCGAAGAGCAGACCGAATTCGACGTCATCCTGACGGGCGACGGTGGTCAGAAGATCAACGTCATCAAGGAAGTCCGTGCGATCACCGGCCTGGGCCTGGGCGAAGCCAAGGCGCTCGTCGAAGGCGCGCCGAAGGCCGTCAAGGAAGGCGCCAGCAAGGCGGAAGCCGAAGAGATCAAGAAGAAGCTGGAAGCGGCCGGCGGGACCGTCGAACTCAAGTAATCGGGTTCGCGCAGCGGCGCGGCGGGTTTTCCCGCCGTCTTCCGACGCAAAGAGAAAGGGCGGTGCCGCGAGGCGCCGCCCTTTTTCGTGTGTGGGATGGTGAACGACGGGCGTTAAGTCGAAACCGTATCCCCGAGCGAAGACGAGGGGCATGGCCGAGCGAAGTCGAGGCTGCTTGCCTGTCGGTTCTCGCTCCGCTCGAACGGTCCCCTCGTCTTCGCTCGGGGATACGGATTGATTTTCTACCTTTGCCTTCAATCCGCGACCCAATTGCCATGGAAGCCCGGCGGGATGCGGTGCGGCAAGTGGATGACTGCTTGCGGCG
>PHEM01000386.1 GCA_002842935.1 Alphaproteobacteria bacterium HGW-Alphaproteobacteria-13
GGTGAAGACGATCGCGCCGCGCTCGCCGTCCTCCAGTTCGGGTAGTGTCGCCATGCCTTCCGCGGCGATCGAGCCGATGCGATAGCTGGCGGTCAGGATGCCCGCGACGCCATAAGCGTAATCCTCGGTCGGCGTGCGGCGGAACTTGCCCGTTTCCTTGTCATAGGCGAGCGTCTTGCCGCGGCGCGAGGTCATCGCGCAATGCACGGCGATGCGTTCCTGTCCGTGAGCCGCGCGCGCCTTGGCGAAGCCGTCGAGAACCGACTGCTCGTCGGTGATGTCGACATGGACGAACAGCCCGCCGATCGATTTGACGACCTCTTCGCCGAGCGCATCGTTGATGTCGAAGACGGCGACCTTGACGCCCGCGGCGGCGAGCGCTTCGGCCGTCGCGCGGCCAAGGCCGGATGCGCCGCCCGTGACGACGGCGGCCGTGGAGGAATCGAGTTTCATGGGGAGGCTCCTCAGGCTGGTATCTGGTTGAAGGCTATGCCCTTGTCGGGGCGGTGATCCTGCGGCAGGCCGAGAATCTTCTCGGCGATGGTGTTGAGCAAGGTTTCGTCCGATCCCCCCGCGATGCGGCCCGTCGGGGCGTTGATCCAGCTCGATGTCCAATCCTCCTTCTGTGAGGCGTGATCGTCATAGTGGAATCCGCCGCTGCCCTGCAAGTCGATGGCCAGTTCGGACAGCTTCTGGCGCGAGCGCACCGCGACGAGTTTGTTCAGCGATCCTTCGGGACCCGGCGTCATGCCCGCCTCCATCATCAGCCGCGCCCGCACGTTGATCGAATCGAGACCTGACCGCATCGCGTAATTGCGCGCGATCTGCTGGCGGATGCGACCGTCCGCGATCGCGGGCCGGCCGTTCAGCACGATGTCCTTCGCCAGATCGACGAACATGTCGAGGTGCGGGCCGAAGCCCGCGCTGTCTGTCGCGACATAGCGCTCGATCATCAGCGTCGCGATGGCGACCGCGAAACCGCCGCCCACGGGCGACATGCGCTGGTCGTCCGACACCTTCACATCGTCGAAGAAGACTTCGTTGACGTGGCTGTCGCCGCCGACCAGCTTGATCGGACGCACGGTGACTCCCGGCGCCTTCATGTCGACCCAAAAGTAAGTGAGACCCTTGTGCTTGGGCACATTGGGATCGGTGCGCACGACGATGACGCCATAGTCCGAATATTGCGCCCAGCTCGTCCAGACCTTCTGCCCGTTGATCTTCCAGCCGTTGCCGTCGGCTTCCGCGCGCGTGCGCAGCCCGGCGAGGTCGGAACCGCCCGACGGTTCGGAGAAGAGCTGGCACCAGATTTCCTCGCCCTTCAGCGCCTTGACGACGCGTTCCCTGACGAATTCCCTGTCCTGTCCGAACTGCATCAGCACCGGCACCGGCATCCCCAGCGAAATGCCGAAATAGGCGCTGGGAAAGCCATGCTTCATTTCTTCGGCGTCGAACGCCACTTTTTCGAGATGGCCGAGTCCCTGACCGCCGAACTCGGTCGGCCAGTTGATGCCCGCATAGCCCGCGTCATATTTCGCGCGCTGATATTGGCGGGCGAGCGCAAGGTCCTCCGCTTCCGACAGGCCGCGCCGCGCGTCCTTGCCATAAAGCGGAACCATCGATTCGAGCCAGGCCGCCGCCTTGGCGCGATAGGCGTCGAGATCGCTCATGCCGTCTCTCCCGTCAGTTGGTCGACCAATATATCCTCCCAGAAGAGCATATTGCCTTGCTCGATCGCGAGGCTGCGCGCGCGGCGCGTGTGAAGGTGCAGGCCAAGCTCCCACGTCACGCCGATGCCGCCGTGAATCTGGACGCAGTCGCGCGCGGCGGTGTCATAGGCCTCGGTCGCCGACAGGCGCGCCGCCGCCGCCGCGGTGATGAAATCGCTCTGTCCCTCGCGCGCGGCGGCGTGGATGGCGTTGGCGCGCGCCAGTTCGACAAGGCCGTAAAGTTCGGCGATGCGGTGCTTGATCGACTGGAAGGCGCCGATCGGCTGGCCGAACGCCTTGCGCGTGACGGCATAGTCGCGGGCGATCTCCATCATCGCTTCCGCGCCGCCGGTTTGTTCATGCGCGGCGATGACCGCCTGCAACGCAAGGATATGCAACGCCGCCGCGCGCGCTTCGGGACCGGACACCAGTAGCTCGGCAGGCGTGTCGACGAAAACAAGGTCGGCGAAGCAGCGGCTGTTGTCGAAACTGTCGATCGCCGTCCGCCCGGCGCCGTCCAGCGGCGCGATCGCCAGCGCGGGCGCCTCCGCCGTGCCCGCGAGCACGATCGCGACATCGGCGGCAAGCCCGCCCGGCACGCCCGTCGCCGTGCCGCTCAGCCGGTCGCCGCGCAAGGCCAGGACAGGCGCCACGGGCAGCGCGTCGGCGCCTGATGCGAAAGCGACGGCGCCGATCGTCTGGCCGCTCGCAAGACCGGGCAGCCAGCGCTGCTTCTGCTCTTCGCTGCCATAAAGCTGGATGGCCTTGGCCGCGCCGAAGCTGGAGGTGAGGAAGGGCGCGCCGCTCACGCTGCGGCCTGCCTGATGCGCGATCAGGCCCAATTCGACCAGTCCCAGGTCCAGCCCGCCACAAGCCTCGGGCAAGGCGAGGGCGGTCCAGCCCTGTTCCCTGGCGGTCGTCCAGAAGCCCTCATGATAACGGCCCGTCGTTTCGAGCAGGGGCAACAGATCGTCCTTGTCGACGCGCGCCTCCAGGACGCGCCGCGACTCGGTCGCGATCGCCTGCTGTCCCTCATCGTACAGGATTGTCATCGCCGCATTCGTCCTTCTCCCGCCTTTCGCGCTTGCCAATGAACCGGACGTTGACGTAAACGTCAAGTCAAATCGGACGCTAGGGAAATGGGGAAAGGGACAGGCGATGGTCTTCAAGACGCGGATTACGGAGATGCTGGGGATTGCGCATCCGATTGTCCAGGGCGGGATGCAGGCGGTGGGCACGGCGGCGATGGCGAGCG
>PHEM01000387.1 GCA_002842935.1 Alphaproteobacteria bacterium HGW-Alphaproteobacteria-13
CCAGCGCCAGCGTCTCCCGAAACTCGACGCGGAAGGTCTGCGGCGGTTTCGCCGTCAAGGGGTGGGCCTGATCCAGCATGGCCGGTCCCGATAGGCGCGTGGGGCGGGCGGTTCAATCGAATAGAGTCTGGACCGTCATCCCGCCCACATCACCGCCATCTCATAGGCAAACGCCGCGAAGGTCAGCGTCAACCCGGCGAGGAACAGCCGATAGGCGTATCCCAGCAGCCGATATTTGCGCCGCGCGAGGATGACGCCGTTCTGATGGGTGTCGCGCAGCATCGCCTCGTACATATCCTCCTCGCTGCGCAGTCGCGCCTTGACGGCGGCGATGAAGTCATCCTCCTCCATCTGCGCGAAGAGACCGAAGAAGAGGATATTCCCCTTGCCATGGGCCGGGGGCGGCGGCGTCCCGACGCGCGGCAGCACCGCCGACACCGCGAGCAGCGCGGACAGGAAGGAAAAGGTCGCCAGGATCGTCAGCGGCACCGCCAGCGCCCCGCCGCCGGCGCGGGCCTGCCCGACCGCCAGCGTGAAGACGACGAAGGTCGCGCCCATCAGGATCGACGCCTTCTGGTCGGCCATCTGCGACAATTGCATCGTCATCTGCTGCGTCGTGCGCACCAGATGGACGGCATTGGGCGGAAAACCCGCCGCGTCGCCGTCCTTGCCCGTTCCATCCGCCATCGGGTCTCTCCTGCCGCAGCGATGGCATGTTCACCGCTTTGCGGCAAGATGCTGCCCGATTCCCGCCGCATTCGCTTGCCAATCGGGCGCTGGCGCGGCATGCCCGCGCGCAACCTTCCTTCAACATGGGACATCCCGATGAGCACTGCCCTCAAGGACCAGATTCACGGCCTGATCGAACCGTTCAACAAGAAGGGCATCGACCTGACCGACGCCACCAGTTTCGCGGGCGATCTCGAATGGGACAGCCTGACGGTGATGGACTTCGTCGCCGAGGTCGAGGACACATTCGATATCATCATCAGCATGAACATGCAGGCCGAGATCGAGAATGTCGGCCAGTTGATCGCGGCGGTGGAAAAGCTGAAGGGCTGAGCGCCCCCTTACCCCTCTAACCCCCGTTCGTGCTGAGGAGGGACTGAGCGCAGGCGAAGGCCCGTCTCGAAGCACCTGCGCCACGGTCCTTCGAGACGCCATTTCGACAAGCTCAATGGCTCCTCAGGACGAACGGATCGAAGTGAAGCAAATATGACCGACCTCTTCTCCAAATTCGACGCCCTGATCCAGCAGCGCGAAGATCTGCTCGCGACCGGCGTCACCGATCCGTTCAGCCTGGTGATGGAAAAAGTGCTCTCGCCTACCGTCGCGATCTGCAACGGGCGCGAGACGATCCTGCTCGGCACCTATAATTACATGGGCATGACGTTCGACGCGGACGTCATCGCGGCGGGCGAGGAGGCGCTGAAGACATTCGGCAGCGGCACCACCGGCAGCCGCGTCCTCAACGGCACCTATCAGGGGCACAAGGAGTGCGAGGAGGCGCTGAAGGACTTCTACGCCATGGACCACGCCATGGTGTTCTCGACCGGCTATCAGGCCAATCTCGGTATCATCTCGACGATCGCGGGCAAGGGCGACTATGTCATCCTCGACATCGACAGCCACGCGTCCATCTATGACGGGTGCAAGATGGGCGATGCCGAAATCGTCGCCTTCCGCCACAACGACATCGAAGCGCTGGAAAAGCGGCTGAAGCGCCTGCCCCCCGAAGCGGGCAAGCTGGTGGTGCTGGAGGGCGTCTATTCGATGCTGGGCGACGTCGCCCCGCTGAAGGAGATGGTTCGCGTCGCCAAGGAGAATGGCGCGATGGTGCTGGTCGACGAGGCGCATTCGATGGGCTTCATCGGCGAGCACGGCCGCGGCGTCGCCGAGGCGCAGGGCGTGATCGACGACGTCGATTTCATCATCGGCACCTTCAGCAAGAGCGTCGGCACGGTCGGCGGCTTCTGCGTGTCGAACCATCCGAAGTTCGAGATTTTGCGGCTGGTCTGCCGCCCCTATGTGTTCACCGCCTCGCTGCCGCCCAGCGTCGTCGCGACCGCCGCGACCAGCATCCGCAAGCTGATGCACGGGTCGAACAAGCGCGCGCACCTGTGGGAAAATTCGAAAAAGCTGCACGGCGGGCTGCGCAAGCTCGGCTTCCAGCTCGGCACCGAAGAGCCGCAATCGGCGATCATCGCCGTCATCATGCCCGACCTCGAACGCGGCGCGATGATGTGGGAAGCGCTGCTGGAGGAGGGGTTGTACGTCAACCTCGCGCGCCCGCCCGCGACGCCCGCGGGTATGACGCTGCTGCGCTGTTCGCTGTGCGCCGAACATTCGAGCGAACAGGTGGACGAGATTCTCGCGCGCTTCGAGCGCGCGGGGACGCGCACCGGCATCATCGGCTGAACCGACTCCTTTTTCCGGCGAACCGAAGGCCGCGGCGCCGTCCGCCGTCTTCGCCGCTTTGCGGTGCGCCGCTTGTCCGGTAAGACGGACCGGTGTTCGAACGGGATGGCGACACGGAAAGCGACGGGCGAAGGGAGCGGATACGCTTCTGGGTGACGATCGGCCTTGGGGCGATTCTGACGGGTGTGGTCGGCGCGCTCCTGCTGTTGCTCGCCCGCGCCAACGACAATTACGACCGCTCGCTCGGCTGGCAGACGCAGAGCATGGAGGTCATATCGCAGACGCGCTCGCTCGACGCCTCGCTCGCCCGCGCCGAGGCGGCGCTGGGCCGCTTCGCGGTCGGGCTGCAAAAGGAGGACGGGCGCGTCTATGAATATCAATGGGCGCGCGCGCGGCAGTTCCTCGCCCAGTTGCAGCGCAATGTCCGCGACAATCCGGACCAGAGCGCGCTGGTCGCGGAACTGACCGAACAGATGAACAAGCGCGGCGCACAGCTGGGCGACGCCGCGCTCAGCGCCAATTACCGGCAGACCGTCGCCGCAGTTGCTGCGCCAGATCACCGACAATGAACGCGCACTGCTGAGCCGGCGCAATCGCGTCACCGCCGCCGACCGCGCCAATCTCAACCAGGCGATCCTGCTCTTTTCGCTGCTCGGCGCCGCTGCCGCCGTGCTGGCAATCGGGGCCAGCGTGTCGCTGATCCGCGCCGAGACCGAACGCCGCCTCGCGCGGCGCGAGCAGCTCGCCGAAAGCGACCGCGCGATGCAGCTCGAAGCGGCGGTCGAATCGCGCACCGCCGAACTCGCCCGCGCGAACGACGCGCTGCGCAACGAGATGATCGAGCGCGAATCCGCCGAGGCACAGCTGCGGCAGGCGCAGAAGATGGAGGCGGTCGGCCAGCTGACGGGCGGCATCGCGCATGATTTCAACAATATGCTGGCGGTGGTCGTCGGCGGGCTGGAACTGGCGCAGCGCTGGCTGCCCGGCGAACCCGACAAGGCGGGGCGCCACCTGTCGAACGCGCTCGACGGCGCCAACCGCGCCGCCGACCTGACGCGGCGGCTGCTCACCTTCGCGCGCTCGGAACCGGCGCGCCCGGAAATGACGGCGGTCGACGAATGCATCGCCCGCTTTTCAGAGCTGCTGTCGCGGACGATCGGCGACCGCATCGCGCTGACCCTCGACCTTCAGGCGCCGGACCTTTGCTGCTGGGTCGATCGCCAGCAGTTCGAAAATGCGCTGCTGAACCTCGCCGTCAACGCACGCGACGCGATGGAAGGCCATGGCGCGCTGACGATCCGCACGCTGCGCGACGAGGAGGAAGAGGCGGCGGCGCTGGCGGTGCAGGTCATCGACACGGGCTGCGGCATGTCCGGCACGGGGCTGGGCATGAGCCAGGTCTTCGCCTTCTGCCGCCAGTCGGGCGGCGAAGTGCGGGTCCATTCGACCGAAGGCGAAGGCACCAGCGTCGCGATGCTGCTGCCCGTCGCCCGGCGCGCAGAGATGGCGGCGCAAGACGGCGGCGAGGGCGAAACGGCGGCGTCCGCCGTGCCCGCCGACGCGCTGCATATATTGGTGGTCGAGGACGACCGGCGCGTGCTGGCGGCGACGGTCGATGCCGTGAAGGAACTGGGGCACCGCGTCGTCGCCTGCGCCGATCCGCTGGAGGCCGAGGCGCTGGTCGAAAGCCACGGCGGCTTCGACCTGATCCTCAGCGACGTGCTGATGCCCGAGCTGACCGGTCCCGAAATGGTCGCGCGACTGAAGCAACGCTGGCCCCGCCTGTCGGTGCTGTTCGTCACGGGCTATGCGGGCGATGCGAGCGAGCTGGCGGCGTTCGGCGACCATGACGTGCTGCGCAAGCCCTTCACGCTCACGGCGCTCGATCAGGCGATTCGGCGCTGCGCGCCGGGCGAGCGGCAATTGGTGGGCTGAAACATCCGACCGGCGGGACGGTACGGACTTGGAACGTGATCATCTTAGATTGATAAAGCTGTGTACTCCCGCGAAGGCGGGAGTCCATCTCCGGTCGGTGCAAAATGGAACCAGCCGGAGATGGGTCCCCGCCTTCGCGGGGACACACTGGTGTTTCATTCAAAGTCAACCATGCCCTAACGGATCGCCCCGCCGCGGATCAGGCGCAGCACCAGCGTCAGCGCGGCGATCAGCGGCCAGCGGCGCTGCCACGGCTTGATCTCGATCTTCGTGCCCGCGTGGCGGTTGATCTTCCACGCCAGATAATCGATGCCGCCCGCATAGGTCAGGCTGGCCTTGGCGAGGCGC
>PHEM01000388.1 GCA_002842935.1 Alphaproteobacteria bacterium HGW-Alphaproteobacteria-13
CGCCATGCTGGCGCTGCCCGAGATGTTCCTCACCGGCTACCAGGTGCAGGATCTGCCACTCAGGCCGGCCTTCACCGATCAGGCCATGGCGGCGGTGGAGCGCCTGGCACGCGACTGCGCCGATGGTCCGGCGATCGGCATCGGCGCGCCCTGCCGTCACGAGGGGCGGCTTTACAACGCCTGGCATGTGCTCTCGGGCGGGCGCGTCGCGGCGAAGATCGCCGAAACGGACAGCGCGGCCCGGGCGGCCGACGCCCGCGTGCGCGCCATGCGCGCCGCCGTCGACGAACAGGCGATCGCCGCCTTTCAGGGCGTGCGCACCGCCGCGCTGGTCGAGGCGGCGGCGGCGCGGCAGGCGCTGGCGGCCGGAGAGGCGCTGACCAGCGTCCGCCACGAGGTGCGCGTCGGCCTGAAGCCCCAGCTCCACCTGCTCGACGCCGAGCGCGAGGCGACCGCCGCCGCCGTCAACGCGGCCCGAGCGCAAGGCGACCGCATCCTTGCCGCCTACCGGCTGCTCGCCCTGCTGGGAGGGACCGATATATAGAGAGCGCGCCGTGCCGTAAATTTGAACCACTCTCTCATCCGTTCGTGCTGAGCTTGTCGAAGCACCGTTCTTTCTTTCGACGCCCGAAAGAAAGAACGGCCTTTCGACAAGCTCAAGGCAAACGGTACAGATGCACGGCGCTCTTTAAAGATGGCGAGCCGTCCTAGGAGCCATTGGCCCGCGCGCTGACCCGAACCTGCGTGACCAGCACGGCTTCGCCGAGCTTTGCCGCGATGATGCCCGCCGTCGCCGGATCGAGGTCCAGCGTCAGCGCGATGCGCAGCGCGCCGTCCCGGTGGCGCGCGGAAAGCCGCTCCGGCGTCAGCGCGCGCTGCGCCAGCATGCCGCAGACGCGCGGCAGCGCCTGCGGGTCCGGGGCGGCAAGGATGCGGAATATATGTCTCATGCGACGCGCCGCACGCGCTCCGCGATCAGGCGCTCGGCCATGCGATCCGCGACCGTCGCGGGGGAGAGTCGCCGATGGCGCGCCTCGTCGAGGATCATCGTCACGCGCGGCCCGATCTGCGCGACGCGCGCGCCGACGCGCGGCGCGCCTTCGCCCAGATATTCGGCGGACACGCTGATGATCCCGCCCGCGTTGGCGACATAGTCGGGAACATAGGCGATACCGCGGTCGAACAGCATGTCGGCGACGGCGGGCGCGGCCAGCTGATTGTTCGCGGCGCCGCACACGATCCGCGCCTTCATCGACGGGACGCTGCGGGCATCGAGCACGCCGCCGAGCGCGCAGGGGGCGAAGATATCGACATCGGCGGCGGCGATCGCATCCACATCGACCACGCGCGCGCCCAGGATCGCCGCCAGCCGGTCGCGCCGCTCCGGCGCCATATCGGCGATGGTCAGTTCGGCGCCCGCATCGGCCAGCAGGCGGCAGACTTCGGACCCGACATTGCCCGTGCCCTGCACCGCGACGCGCAGGCCGCGCAGGTCGCTTTCCAGCGCGAAGGACGCCGCCGCACGGATCGATTCGACCACGCCGCGCGCCGTCCAGGGCGACGGATCGCCCCCGGCCCCGCCCGCCTTCGCCTCCAGCCCCGCGACGTGGCGCGTGACGGCGGCGACCTCCCGCATGTCGGATACGCGCGTGCCGACATCTTCCGCCGTCACATAGCGGCCGCGCAGGTCCGCCACGGCGCGGCCGAAGGCGCGGAACAGCGCTCGCCGGTCGAAATCGCCTGCGGGCCGGCGCAGCACGGCTTTCGCGCCTCCGAACGGCAGGCCCGCCATCGCATTCTTGTAGCTCATGCCCTCCGCGAGCCGGAAGGCATCCGCCGCCGCCGCGTCGATGTCGGCATAATCCCACAGGCGGCAACCGCCCGCGCCCGGACCCAGCGCCGTCGAATGGATGACGATGACGCCGTCGAGACCGGTCTCCCGGTCCTCCAGACGAACCACCTCTTCGGCGGGCGCGCGGCCCGGATATGCAACGACCATGAACCTGTCTCCTCGAACCCGCGCGTTTATGGCCCAGACCGAAGGGACGATCTTGCTCGATCTTTACGCGGCAGGCTGGCATATGGGTCATATATACCCAATATTTCCCATGAAGAGGATGAAATGACCGAACTGGACGACTTCGAGAAAAGGATCATCCGCGAATTGCAGCGCGACGCGACGCTAACCATAGCCCAGCTTGCCGAGCGAGTCGGGCTGTCGGCGTCGCCGTGCTGGCGCCGCGTCGACCGGCTGGAACGCGACGGCTATATCCGCGGCCGCGTCGCTGTCATCGACCGGCGCAAGGTCGGGCTGAAGGCGCATATCTTTGCGCAGGTCCGCCTCAACGCGCACGGGCGCGCCAATCTCGACGAATTCAGCGACGCCATTCGCGGCTTTCCCGAAGTGCTCGACGCCTTCGTGCTGATGGGCACGACCGACTTCATGCTCCGCATCGTCGCCGAGGATATCGACGCCTATGAAAAATTCTTCTTCGAACGGCTGAGCAAGCTGCCGGGCGTGCAGGAAATCAATTCGACCGTCGCCCTGTCCGAAATCAAGTCCACCAACGAGCTGCCGATCTATTGAGACCCGCCGCCGCGCCCTGCCTGAGTGATCGGCAACACCGTGCCGATTCATAAAAAAAACAGAATATCTTCCTAGGACCGGCGGCATGGTCACATTGAGATCCTTCGCAGCCGCCGCCGACTCCACGCCGCAACCCCTCGCGGAGCTGGACATCGCCATTCGGCGTTGGTGCCGGTCTTCGAATGCGCGCACGGGACCGTTCCAGTCCCAGGTGCTTCCGCTGCTGCGCGACGCCGGTCTGGGGCTTTCCATCGACGATTTCGGCACGGGTGACCGGCCCCCACCTGGTGATCCGTTCGGATTGTTAGTGCATTGACGCCTCCATCGCCAGTGTTGGCCGTAGGTGGAGCGAAGCGGCACCGGAGGG
>PHEM01000019.1 GCA_002842935.1 Alphaproteobacteria bacterium HGW-Alphaproteobacteria-13
AGCACCGCAGGCTCGCCGCTTAATATCAACCCCAGAACGAGGCCCACACTCCGCTAATTTACGCAGCGATCTGCGCCAAATGTTCTGACGACGGACACGGATCCGCAGCGCGAGTTCGCCCTACGTCCTCCAGGCGGGGAGCGTCATCCCCGCAGCGCTCATCACCGGCATCCATTCGGACCTGCCGGGCCAAGTCACGGCGCAGGTCACGCAGAATGTCTACGACAGTCCCACCGGGCGGCATCTTCTGATCCCGCAGGGCGCGCGGCTGATCGGTGAATATGACAGCGAGGTCGCGGCCGGGCAGGACCGGGTGCTGCTCGCCTGGGACCGGCTGATCCTTCCGGGCGGGCGGTCGATCAGCCTCGATCGGCAGCCCGGGGCCGACGCTGCGGGAATGGCGGGTCTTGCCGACCGCACCGACCATCATTGGGGTCGGATGCTTCGGGCGGCCTTCGTCTCCACCTTGCTCGGCGCCGGCGCCGAGCTCGGATCGGGCGGCGACGACGAGCTGGTCCGGGCGCTCCGCGAGGGATCGCAGGACGCGTTCAGCCAGACCGGACGGCGGCTCGTCGAGCGCGAGATCGGGATCGCGCCGACGCTCCGCATCAGGCCGGGTCATGGCTTCCGGGTGATCGTGACGCGCGACATCATATTCGAGCGGCTGGGAGCGGGCCGATGACCAAGCTCCGCCTGGGTCCCGTGATCGAGGACAAGTCGGTGAAGCTGACGGTCGAACTGCCCGGCGCCTTGCTGCGCGAGCTCGCCGACTATGGTCGCGTCCATGCCAGGCTACACGGGCTGTCCGATCCGCTGCCGCCTGAGCGGCTTATTCCGCCAATGATCGAACGATTCATTGCCGGCGACCGGGAGTTCGGCAAATTGAGACGGCGAACCTGATCCTATTCGTCGAGGTGCCTAGCCTAGGGAAGCGCAACGGCCGCGAATATGCAGTCTCCAAGGAGGCGAAGCGTCAACGCGCGTGGGCGCCCCTTCTGACCTCAGCCCTCGATGATCGATGCCAGCGCATGGGCAATTCGGCCGAGCGTCTCTGGATGTGACCACATCGGGTGTTCGCGCGAGCGGTCGGCGAGCTCGGTTTCCCTGCCCGCCAATATGCCACCGATAGCGCCGCCCATGAAGACGAGCCGCTGGTTGACGAGGTCGGCGGGCATGTCGGGCGACAGCCGCCGTACCTCATCAAGACAGCGTTGATAACCCGAGTTCCACTGTCCATCGACCGCTTCCATGAACAAGGGACGATTGGATAATTGCAGCCCTACGACGAAGCGGTTGTAACATTCGCCCCATGGCGGCGGGTCGGGATCGACCGAGGTTTCGACCAGGATCTCCATAACCTCAACTATGGTGCCGGGGCCGCCGTTGGCATTAGCTCTATCGAGCGCCGCAGTGCGCCTTTCGTCGATCGCGCGCGCGCCATCGACGATCAGTTCGCGAATGAGCGCGTCCTTCGAACCAAAGTGGTAGGTAATCGCTGCATGGTTCTTCTGTCCCGCCGCTTCGGCGATCTGGCGCACGGTCACGCCGTCTATGCCTCGCTCGGCAAAGAGTTTGAGCGCGACGGCTTTCAGTTGGTGCGCCGCCTCGGTTTGCACGTTTGATGGATCTCGGGCCATTCGCTGCATTTGCCATTGACACAGGAAGGCGTCAAATGCATTTATCCAAATGGATAACGGAGAGGAAAGTGAATGGCCGAAGGAGTCGATCTCACCGCGCTTGAGCATTGGATGGACAAGCAGGGTATTGGCGACGGCCCGATCGCTGACGCGTCGCTCCTTTCGGGCGGGACGCAGAACATCCTGATGCGGTTTCGTCGTGGCGACGCGGCCTATGTGCTCCGCCGCCCGCCGGCGGTGCCGCGCCCCAGTTCGAACGACACGATGCGCCGCGAGGCACGCGTGCTCGCGGCGCTCGATGGCACAGCCGTGCCGCACCCCCGGCTGGTCGCCGCAAGTCCGGAAGACACTGTGCTGGGCGTCGCATTCTACCTGATGCAGCCCATCGAGGGCTTTAATCCGACGCAGGGCCTGCCCACGTTACACGCAAGCGACGCGGCGGTGCGTCACCGCATCGGCCTGTCGATGGTCGAGGCGATCGCCGCGCTCGGCGCCATCGACTATCGCGCGGTCGGGCTCGACGGCTTCGGCAAGCCCGACAATTATCTCGAACGACAAGTCGGGCGGTGGAAGGCGCAACTGGCCAGCTATGCCGATTTCGCCGAATGGCCCGGCCCCGCAGCGATACCTGGCGTCGAGCGCGTGGCCGACTGGCTCGACACGCACCGCCCGACCGATTTCCGTCCCGGTATCATCCATGGCGATTTTCACCTCGCGAACGTCATGGTCAGCCCCGACAGCGGTGACTTGGCGGCGGTGGTCGACTGGGAACTGAGCACGATCGGCGATCCGTTGCTCGATCTCGGCTGGTTGCTTGCGACCTGGCCCGAGGATGACGTGCCGCGTGCGACCGATGTCGCGATCACACCGTGGGAGGGGTTCGCGACCCCCGACGAACTTGTGGAGCACTATGCAGCCGTCAGTGGCCGCGATCTCTCGGCGCTCGACTGGTATGTCGTGCTCGCCTGCTACAAGCTCGGCATCATCCTGGAGGGTACGCATGCCCGCGCCTCTGCGGGCAAGGCGCCGAAGGAAACCGGCGACCGCCTCCACGCCCATACGGTCGACCTGTTCGACCGCGCGCTGCGCCGCATCAGTTAAGGGAAAAATTATGATCGACGATACCGATTTCACAGGCCGGCGCGTGCTGGTCGTCGGCGGCTCCAGCGGCATCGGTAACGGCATCGCGCACGGCTTTCGCCTGCGCGGCGCCGAGGTCCATGTCTGGGGCACGCGCGCCTCGGCTGCCGATTATGATGCAGCCGATGGATCCGACTTGACCGGGCTCGGCTACACATGCGTCGATGCCGGCGATCCCGATGCGATCGATGCGGCGCCGCTGCCGTTCGACGGGCTCAATGTGCTGATTCTGTGCCAAGGCACTGTGGTTTATCGTCGAGGTGAGTTCGAGCGCGCAGGTTGGGATCGCGTGATGTCGGTTAACCTCGACAGTCTAATGCACATCTCGCGCAAGTTCCGCTCGCTACTTTCCGATGCGGGCGGATCGATCGTTATCGTCAGCTCAATCTCGGGGCTCAATGCCAATATCGGCAACCCCGCCTATGCCGCATCGAAGGCGGGCGCGATCAGTCTGACGAAGACGCTGGGGCAGGCGTTCGCGGGCGACGGCATCCGCGTCAACGGCCTCGCTCCCGGCCTTGTCGATACCAAACTGACAAAGGTCACCACCCAGAATCCCGAACGGCTGGAGGGCGCGCTTGCTCAGATTCCGCAGCGGCGAATGGGCACACCGGCCGATATGGCGGGTGCCGCGATCTTCCTCACTTCGCCGCTCGCGTCCTACGTCACTGGCCACACCCTCATCGTCGATGGCGGGCTTTCGCTTTAACGCACATTCTCACGAAAGGTACTTAGATGAACTTCGAATTCAGCGACAAGGTCGCCGCGCTGATCGCGCAGGTGGAAGCCTTCATGGATGAGCATATCTATCCGAATGAAAAGGCCTATCTGGACTTCGTTCACGATCAGAATAATCTTTGGCAGGAATGGCCGGGGATGGAGGCGCTGAAGGAAAAGGCGCGCGCTCAGGGGCTCTGGAACCTGTTCCTTCCGCACGAATATGGCGAATTCTCGCCGGGTCTCACCAACCTCGAATATGCGCCGCTCGCCGAAATCTTCGGGCGCGTGCCGTGGTCGAGCCAGGTATTCAACTGCTCGGCGCCCGACACCGGCAATATGGAAGTGCTCGCCAAGTTCGGTTCGCCCGAACAGCAGGAAAAATGGCTGAAGCCGCTGCTCGCCGGTGAAATCCGCTCGGCCTATGTGATGACCGAGCCGCAGGTTGCCTCCTCGGACGCGACCAACCTCGAACTGTCGATCATTCCCGACGGCGACGATTATGTCATCAACGGCCGCAAATGGTGGATCTCCAACGCGATGCATCCGCGCTGCGACCTCTTCATCGTGATGGGCAAGACCGATTTCGACGCGCCGCGCCACGCGCAGCATTCGCAGATCCTCATCCCGAGAGACACGCCTGGTGTGACGGTCGTACGTCACCTTACGGTTTTCGGGTCGCACAACTCGCCGGGCGGCGAAGTCGAGCTGCTGTTCGAGAATGTCCGCGTGCCGAAGGAAAATCTGATCCTCGGCGAAGGTCGCGGGTTTGAAATTGCGCAAGGGCGTCTCGGGCCGGGCCGCATCCACCACTGCATGCGCTCGATCGGGCAGGCGCAGCGCGCGCTCGAATATATGGCGCGCCGCGTCGACAGCCGTGTCGCCTTTGGCAAAAAGCTCGCAGACCAGAGCAGCATCCGCCAAGATGTCGCGAGAAGCTTCTGCGAGGTCGAGATGGCGCGACTGCTAACCTTGAAGGCCGCCGACGCGATGGACCGTTACGGCAACAAGCAGGCGAAGGACCTGATCGCCGCGATTAAGGTCGTCGCGCCGACGATGGCGCAGACTGTCGCTGATCGCGCGATCCAGGCGCATGGCGGCATGGGCGTCTGCGACGACACTCCCGTCGCGGGCTTTTTTACCTTGAATCGATTTGTCCGCCTCACCGATGGGCCCGAGGAAGTGCATATGTCGCAGCTCGGCAAGCAGAAGATCGCCGAGTATGTCGCCGCGAACCGGCGCTGATCGGGAAAGGAGGCAAAGGCCATGAAAGCTCTTCGCTATTACGGCGCGCATGACATCCGCTACGAAAGCATGGACGACCCGACGCCGCAGTCGGATCGCGATGCGATCGTGAAGGTTACCGCCTGCGCGATCTGCGGCAGCGACCTGCATATCTATCACGGCCACGGCTTTTCGGAGGATGCCGGCTTCTGTGTCGGGCACGAGGCGGTGGGCGAGGTCGTCGAAACCGGGCGCGGCGTATCGCGGCTGAAGGTCGGTGACAAGGTCATGATCCCCGCCGCGGTCGGCTGCGGATCATGCCGTTCGTGCCTCGCCGGCGTCGTCAACCTTTGCGAATTCGGTATGGCGTCCTGCTACGGCCTGTCGGCGAAGCTGCAGGGTTCGCAAGCAGAGGCGGTCCGCGTCCCCGCCGCCGACGTCAATGCGTTGCTGATCCCCGATGGTGTATCGGCGGAACAGGCCCTGCTATTGACCGATGCGCTAGCGACTGCGTGGTTCGGCGCACGAAATGCCGACATCGTGCCTGGCAGCAGCGTCGCGGTGATCGGGCTGGGGCCGATCGGCCTGATGGCGGTCGAAAGCGCTTTCGTGATGGGCGCGCATGTCGTCTATGCGATCGATCCGATCCCCGAGCGCCGCGCGCTTGCGGAGGAAGCGGGCGCCATCGCGCTTCACCCCGGTGAAGCTGTCGAGACGATCCGCGAAGCCACCAAGGGGCGCAAGCTCGACTGCGCGATCGAGGTCGTGGGCCGCGACGAGACTGTCGATCTCGCGCTGCGCCTCGTTCGCCCGCGCGGCACAGTATCGGTGATCGGGGTTCAGCAGTCTCGCCGCTATGCCTTCCCGCTCGAGCGCTTCTTCGGCCAAGGATTGACCTTCCGCGCTGGCACCTGTTCGGTTCCTGAGGAGCTGCCGACCCTGTTCCCGTTGGTGCAGTCCGGGCGACTAAGACCAGAGAAATACATCAGCCACCGCATGCCGCTCAGCGACGGTGCCGAGGCCTATCGCCTGTTCGACTCCCGTCATGCGGGCGCGCTTAAGATGGTGCTGACGCCGGACTGAGGAGCCACAACAAGGCCGCAGGTTCGAAAGGGCCCGAGAGAAAGGCACGCAGCCTGGCGGTAGGTGCGAGCCGAAGAGATTCGGATCGCCGCTATTTGCCTTAGTCTCACCCTCGCCGAGCTAACCCCATTGAACGCAGCGTGGCAGGCGCCCATGCCAAGTGTCGCCCCTACACAGAAGCGGGCGTCAGACTATTCGCCTGCCTTAGCGCAAGCCCGACCAACCAGTGGGCGAATGCCGCAACGATAAAAAGAGGGGTGAGAGCCAAGAGGGCGATTTGCAAGGATGTAGCGCTACCTGCGCTTGTGGCAGCGTCACTGATCAGACCGATATACAGCGGCCCGATCCCGAGCCCGATAATGTTCATGAACAGCAACAGGATCGAAGACGCCATGCTCCGCTGTGCAGGCGCCACCCGGTTCTGCACAATTGTCACAACCGCTGGCATGTATGAAGAGCAGAAGGTGAAGGGGATGATCAGCAGCGCGAGCGCTATCGGCCAGGAAGTTGCCGTCAAGCCGGCCACCCAGAAAGATACGCTCATGAGGAGGCCAGCTGCTGGCACTAAACCGTAAATCCGGGGTCGATACTTGCCCAGACTATCTATCAGGAAGCCGGTAGCGAGAGTACCGACCGCGGAAGCCGTTCCTCCCGCGATGCTGTAGTAGAGGGCAAGATCGCTCAGGGTCATGCCTTTATCCCGCATCATGAGTGCCGGAACCCAGCTGACCATCGCATAACCTACAAACGCGGAGAGACTTCCGGCAATGGCTGTCATTCGCAGAACCCTGTCGACCCAAAATTGCCGGAGGGTTGCGAGGAATGGCATGCTGGTGACCGGCGCGCGGTCCATGGCGCCACGTTGCGGTTCGCGTACTGTTAGAAGAATGAACAACGCGTAGGCGCAACCGAACAGGCCGATCGAGATAAACGCGGCCCGCCAACCATAGTGTGCGGCGATCCATCCCCCGATCGCGGCCCCCGCCGTCGTTCCAAGCGGGATACCAAGTGAATAGATCGCGAGCGCTTTGCCGCGTTGCTCTGGGGGGAAATAGTCGGCAATGATAGAATAGGACGGCGGCGACCCGCCCGCTTCCCCAATCCCGACCCCGATCCTCGCAATTGCAAGCTGGACGACGTTCTGCGCTAGGCCGCAAGCTGCTGTAAACGCGCTCCAGAGCGCGCAAGATGCTGAAACAATCCAAACTCTGTTACCGCGATCCGCCAGCCAAGCTACCGGCAACCCGAAGACGCTGTAGAAAAGCGCGAAGGTGAAGCCCGCCAGAAGCCCGAGTTGGGTATCCGACAGAAGAAGATCAGCCTTGATCGGTTCTGCAAGTAGCGACAACAGTTGTCGATCGAGAAAGCTCAGCCCATAGAGACCTCCGAGAATTATCGCGACGGAAAAGCTCTTGCTGCCACTTGGTTTTAATGTTCCAGCCTCGGCCATTATTCACTCCCGTTTCCGCATGAATGCGGACTTGTGATTATGTTGATTATGCACCGGACCACTGACGCTAGGGTGCGCTGCGCCCGGCGCCGCCGAACGGCACTGCGTACCCAAGTGAAGCTTTGGCAGTGTCACCCTGCAGCCCTGCGAACGGTCCGAACCGCCCGAGCTTTTCGCTGCGATTTACATCGGCGATTTGCGCGGGACATTTGTTGCATTTTAGCGGAAGAGACGTCCGGTGGACGGAGCGAAGTGCTCTCGCGATCGCGCCGGTAGCGGGTCACAGGTACGGTTCCGCAGGGCAGGAACCGCGAATGGGCTCAGCCGAAAATGGCGCTAATGCAGCGCCCCTATCAATGCAACCTATGTCCAAACCTCTCCCCCGCATCTTGCATTCTGGGGCATCTGGGTCAGATCTACGCCTGCCTCGACAGAGGCTATCGCATTAGATTAGGTCAAAGACAATCAACAATGGTCAAAAACGAGCCTAACCGATACACTTCGCTACATTTCACGAATGTCGGCCTCGCGGTTGTGATACGACGGCGAGGGATTCGCCTGCTGGTCATTTTGCCCGGCGCTAGGACGTTCTCGATGCGACGAGCCGCGAACTGATCTAAAGGTGTGTAATGGATCTCGACGCAAAGCCGCTTCAATATTTCATCGCAGTCGCCCGCGACAACTCGTTCAGCCGGGCGGCGGCACGCCTGAACGTCTCTCAGCCGTCGCTGTCTGCTCAGATTCGCGAGCTGGAGCGCAGACTTGGTTTCCCGCTGTTCGATCGTTCGAGCCGCCGGGTTGCGCTATCGCGCGAAGGGACACTTTTTCTGCCGCAGGCGCATCAAATGGTTGCCGAAGCCGCGCGCACAAACCGGGTTGCGAGAGAAATCCGCGAGAACGCGATCCATATCGCCGCTGCGATCTATACCATCCTGATCCCCGAGCGCGTCGCGCTTCTCGATTCATTCTCCGAGGAACATCCGGACATATCGATGAAGGTCTCAAACCTGGACCAGGTGTTTGGCTTGGCTGGGCTTCGTAGAGGGGAGATCGATCTCGCGTTCGCGCTTGGCCTTGCCGACGGGTTCGATTTTCACGGCGTGTCGCCGTCGGGAACACCGGCCGAGAATGTCCTGCCGCCCGATCTCGAGCGGCTCACACTGCTCAGAAAACAAGTCGCGCTGCTGGTGCCCGCCGAACATCCGCTCGCAGGCTATGAGAAAATCCCGTCGTCGGCACTCGACGGGATCGTGATCGCAAGCCTTGGCGAGCATCATGGCGCGCCATTCGTCGATGCCGTTTCAAAGCCTCTGGTCGCCGCCGGCGCCACCCTTGTTGTGCCCCCGGAGGCCAATGCCATTGCCGTAGAGCGTTATGGACGGCGTTCCCGGTGCCCAGCGGTCAGCATCGACTGGTTGCGCTACGCGGACCAGCCGAGCCCGTCCGACATGGTTCGCCGCGAGGTAGAGGGGCTCGATGTCGAACTCGAATTGGCAATTCTTCGCGCGAGGGATGCCTCTCACCGACCGGCGTCCGAGATTTTCTGGCATTGGGCCGCACGATTTCAGCAATCTCCAGCGGACAGCAGCATCTATCGGCAAAGCTGATTGTCAGCGTAATTATTCGCTATTGGACCCGTCGCGCCGTTCGCGCTTTCATAGGGGTGCGCGCTGCGAACATCATGGATTACGCCAGTCAGATACTGGCAAAAATCGTTTCGAGCGGAAAATCGGCCACGAGGGCGCAACCGCTTCGTAAGCGTGGGTGCCTTTGGAAGGTCGCGCTGAAGAGGGTGCGGATGTGAGACTTAAACTTGCCTTGGGCGTGGGTGCAGCGGTGCTTTGTTTTTCGGCCTCACCGGCCCTGTTGTGGGCTAAGCCGGCCACCCCGAAAGTTACCGTCAGCAATGCCGCGACGCTTTGCGCTTCTTTTCTTAATCGCACCATCCCCGCTTCGGCCTTTGCCCTGCCGACGGGTGACGCCATCGTGACGAAGGCGGCACTTGTTCAGTATCAGAAAAGCAACGGGACCTATTGCCGCCTCAAGGGCGCGATCCGAGCCAAAGGTGCCGAGGGTCCGGATATTCTGTTTCAAGTGAATCTGCCCAACGCATGGAACCGCAAGACCGTCCTCTATGGCGGCGGCGGGTCGAATGGTTTCATTATAAAGGGCACAGGCGAATATTCGGGCGGAGGCGGCAATGTGCCGACGCCGCTTTCGCTCGGTTATGTGACCTATGGAAGCGACTCCGGCCATCAGGGCTCGGGCACCGAATTCTACGCCAATCCGACGGCCTTTGCCAACTACAGCCATGCGGCGATCAAACGGACGAAAGATTTGGTCACCGTGCTGGTGAAGGAATATTATGGCACTCCGGCCCGCAGAAATTATCACATCGGGGGCTCGAAAGGCGGTCAGGAAGCGCTGCAGGCAGCGCAACGCTATTATGCCGACTTTGACGGTGTCGTTTCGAACTATCCCGCGGCCCAAAGTCAATCGATGACAATCGCCTGGAATCGCATGGCGCATTTTGCTTACGGTATTCCTGGCGGGGCGCTGACCACCGAGAATCAAGCGCTTCTCAAGCAATCGGTTTTGAAGAGTTGCGATGCGCTCGATGGCGCGGCCGACGGCATCGTCAGCAACGTCAAGGCGTGCGTGGCGACATTCAAACTGAACGAGCTTCGCTGCGCTAGCGATAAACCGGCGCCCGAATGCCTGACGTCGCCTCAGATCGCTGCTCTCGAAGTCGCAGCACGGCCGTTCGTATTTGCGCACCCAATGCCGAACGGCGTGAAATCGGTCGGCCCGTATCCTGCCTTGCTCGGAAGCGACAACTCCGTCTGGTTCGGCAATGGAACCGCGGCGAGCGTTGCGGGCTTCTTCGCGCCCGCTCCTGTTTTTCCCTGGGCGCTCGACGGCGCGACGGTAGACGAAGAAACCTGGCAGAAATCGGTTCTGGCGACCGCCCAGGTCTATGATGTGAGCTCGCCTGACTTCGACGGGTTTCAGAAGCGCGGCGGGAAGCTCCTTCTGGTGCAGGGCACGCTCGACATGCTCGTCCCCTACACAATGACAAACGAGTTCTTCGACAAGCTGCAGGGCCGCTACGGGAAGCGCGTCGGAAGCTTTGCGCGTTACTATGTGGTGCCAGGATATGGTCATGGATCCGGGGATTTTTCGGCAGAATGGGACTCCCTGACCGCGCTCGATAACTGGGTAGAAACGGGCAAGGCGCCGCAACACCCTGTCGTACGCGACGCAGTGGGCGCAAAGGCTGGCAGGACACGCCCGCTATGTGAGTATCCGGCCTTTCCGAAGTACAAGGGCTCGGGATCGCTGGACGATGCCGCAAGCTTCAGCTGTGAAAAAAACTAGGCGTTTCTTCGCCGCAATCGAATTGATCTAGGAGAGAATGATGCGCGCAACTGCACCTTTTTTCGCCGCGCTTGCACTCGCGTCGGCTGTGCCGGCATACGCCGAACCCGCAAAGCCGACAACGCAGCCGGCCACTACGGTATCTGCGAACATCGCTAGGTTCGATGTAGAAGACACAGAGTTGAGCGACTTGATCGCGAACCCGGCCGCGAAGGCAGTCCTCGACAAGCACATGCCGGGTCTCACCTCGCACCCTCTTTTCGCTTTCATGCGGCAGATGACGTTGAGAGAGGTTCAGATGGCCTCGTCTGGCGCGATTCCGGACCAGATGCTTGTAGCGATCGATGCAGACCTCGCAAAAATCCCGGTGTGATGTTGAACTGAATGAACCGATATCATGCGCCTCTCACCCAGGATTAGAACATAAGTCTGCGCTGCATTTTCGCCCCACATCCTTGCATCAGTCGCTGCCGCCAATTCCGAGGTGAGAGGCACGGAGGCCAAGGCCTCCTGCCTCCTTTTTTTGCGCATTACGTTGGTCCGGATCAATCCGGATGATCAATCGCCTCCGGAGCCGCCTCGCGGTCTCAGCGTAAATCCGCGCTAGTTGCGTTTCCTTCTCCTCCAGTCCATTTTCAGCCCGACGAGCTTTCCTGCTCCTTTGGTCTCTCTCTCACGTCAATCTTCTGCGAAGGATGCGATGCCCATATCGTCAGAAACGATCGAAAGCCGAAAAGCAGCCCTTGTTGCGGCCGCTCGGGTGTTAATTCGAGAAAAGGGGGGAGCGAGCTTCTCGATGCGTGAACTGGCTCTGAAGGCCGGGGTCAGCACCGCAACACCCTATAATCTCATTTCGACAAAGGCGAATTTGCTGACCCTCGTCCTTGAGCAGGAATTCAGAGAGTTTCGGGGCGAAATGGCCCCGCTGGCGAAACTCGGGGGGTTGGAGCGCCTGCTCAACACAATAGATCTGCTCTGTTCGCATTACGCTTCTGACCAGAAATTCTATTTCGGCCTGTTCAAGTCCGCCGGCACGATTGACGAAAGCTCTATGGCGTTGGTCATGCTCGAGGGCGGGCGTGCGCTATTCGGAGATATGGTGCGCGCGGCCATTGCGGAGGAAGACGAAGGCGGCGGGTTCGCCGCTGCCTTGGTTACCGGCGTCCTCCTACGTACGATGAGAGCGACGGTAGAAGCCTGGTATGTATCGGGCTGGAGCGTGGCGCGATTTCACGATGAGATGGCTTTCGCCGTCCGCGTCGTGATGATGGCGAATTATCGCGGGCCTGTCGCCGAGAGCTTGCGCCGAGAGCTAACGGTCCTGCAGGAGCGGTTGGAAAAACACGCATCGGCAGAGCCGTTCGCGGGAGCGCTGGCGTCGGGTTAGCGACTGACCTGCTTCTGGACGCACGCTTACTGATTGCGGCACAATCATCGCAAGACAGAGCTAGCGTCGGGTCTCGTCGATCCGATACGGCTTCTGCACCGTCGTCGCTGCATTGTGAAAACAAGTGCCGCAAAATAGACATCCGACGCCAAGGAGTGGCGACGTCAAGGTATCGAAACTGGAAGCGAGGCGGAAGGCGGCGGTGCCAGTGCGCTGTATCGCTCATCTCGCTTCCAGTTCGATGTTTGCTCCTACCGCGCTTTTGCGCCGGCCAGTTCCTTGCGGAGAACCACCGGACCGATCAGCCCCGACGGGCGGAGCTGTGCGTCGGCTGCGTATGTCGGCATCGATGTCCAGGTGATCTTCTCCACCCCTGGCTGCGCATCGCCGATCAACCGGTTGATCCAGAGATTGGCAACGCGGATTTCGATATCGTTGCGCCCTGGCTTGACGAACGACGAGACGTCGATCCGGTACGGGGCGTGCCAGCTGCTTCCCGCAGCCTTGCCATTGATTCTTACCTCGGCCACTTCCCGCATATCTCCGAGATCGAGCCAGAGGCGTTCGCCCGAGCGTAGGGTCCTCGGAGCCGTGAATACATTCTTGTAAGTTGCGATACCCGAGAAATATTTGACCCGCGGGTCGGCGTTCTCGTTCAGCGGGGTAAGCTTGCCCATCTCGATCGATGCGGGCGCGCCGCGGTCCGCCTCGAAGCTGACGCTCCAATTGTCAGCCAGCGTGAGCAGCGCTTCCTCCTGCGGTTTCGGCAGGGCAAGCGAAGCGGTGTCGGTCGGCTTGCGAAAGACCACATGAACCGATTTCTCGGCTGCCAACGTCAGCGGAACAATCGTAACGCCATTCTCGATCCGGTAGCTCGTCCGCTCGACGGTTCCGGTTTCGGCGTTCCACAGTTGCGGCTCCTTCCCGCCTACGCGGAAGCGGGCTTCGAAACTTTCTTCGCGCGCTCCCTCGTTGACGAGGAAATAGCTGTCTCCATCGATAAGGCGCCGGTGGATAAACGGAACCGATAGGTCCGCACTACCGCCGGTCGTCTCGAAATCCGGCGCGAGATCGAGCGAGGACAAGGCCGCCTCGATATCGTTGCTCGCGATAACCTGACCCTTGCCGACCTGCGTGCGTGGGGTTCCGGGCCAGAGCCGTGCGACTAGCTGTCCCCATTGCGACTTGTCGTCCGCCAGGCTTGGGGTCGACGTCGGGGCACGGCCGACAACCGTAGCGCCGCTCTCGACGAGCTGGGTTAGGCGGCGAAGCATCGGAAGCGTCATCTGGTCCGATGAGCCGCCAAGATAGAGGACGCGATAGCGTGCGCCCCCCGAACTGACGACTTCATTCCCTTCGACGCGCAGTGCCTCCACGACTGCATCCGCATTCACGAAATCATAGGCGTAGCGCTTCGGCGCATCGGCGACCGGCTTCTCGCCATACAGGCCGGTGAGCGGTGCCTCCTCGCCGTAGAAATAGGCAACATCGGCGTGATTGCGTCCTTGCTGGAGCAGGAACGAATTTCGCGAAATGTAGTCAACCCAAGGTCGCGCCAGTTCGGCCCAGCTGTCGTGGCGGTTGAAGAACTGCCCGAAGATCATGAGCGACAGGCCGGGCTTGCCGGCCTCATCGGGACTGTGCACCGACGTGTGGACGACCGGCCGGTTGATGCCGGTAACAAACTCGAGATCAATCGTCTTTTTCAGCGTGCGCGGACTGTCGGCCCAATAGTTCAAGGCCGAAGTCATCGACTCGGCGGCCACGATATTCTGGCCATAAACATGCGCGACCGACGCCGCGCCTTTCATGTCCGCGACGTAGGTCGGATTGGGCTTTCCTTCCTTTCGGTTCGTCCAGAGGGCCGCCATCGGCACGTCGGTATATTTGCGAAGCGCCATGTCGTCGCCGAGCGAAGGGCGACCACTTTCGAGGGCCTCGCCATAGACCTTGAGGTTGTTCTCTCTCGCGACGGCCGCGACTGTCCCATAATGTTCGCTGGCGGCGAGTTCGCTCAGCGTCCGGCGATAGTCATAAAGAAAGCGGTCGCTGTCCCCCCGGCTTTTCAAGATGACGCCCGTAAGTGCCGGTAGCCAAGGGGTTGGATCGTAGCCGCGCAACCGCTTGAACTGTTCGACGAGCTTCGGGGTCCAATTCGCCGGCCCGACTTCGATGCTGTCGGTCAGCAGCGCGCGAACGCCACGTTTGCCGATCAGATCCTCGCCGACGGCATCCCGGTACATACCGATATAATGTTCGAGATAAGCGCGCACGGCATCGGAATCGAGCTTGTCGACCTCGAGCCCGGTCGCCTCGGCGGTAGCGGGATGATTGGTCTTTCCGACCAGCGAATAGCCCATACGGACGATACGCCACTTTCCTTTCGGGGGAGTCCAGTCGAGCGTGCCGTCCGGCTTCAGTTTGGAAGTCAGGTCTACGATCTGGTCCAGCGGCACAGAGGCTGCGTTTTCGTCGCTCGAAGGAAGTGTGGCGTAATTGCGTTCGATCGCAAACGCTGCCTTGGCCTCCGCACGATCGATGCGTGCTTCCGCCGAGAGACGGAAATCGGCAATCTTGATCGGAGACGCCCCGAGAATGTTGCCAAGCTGCATGATTGGGGAGTCCGCAAGACCGGGCGCGGCGCTGTCGAGGTTCGACCCTTCCGCAGGCAACGATCGCAGTGTCAGCTTGAACCATCGCGCGGTAACGGGAGCAAAGCTCAGCGTCGCCGGCGTCTCATAGATCGGGATCTTCCCGACATTCGTCCAGGTCTTCCCGTCCTTGCTGGCCTCGACAACCGGTTCGAGTCCGGCGCCTATGAACATTCCTCGAGCACCCGGAGCAAAGAATGAAAGGCTTCGCGCGGTAATCGGCTTTCCATAGTCGAGCACGACCTGTGTCGGCGCATCGGCGGTACCGCGAGGAAATTCGCTCGAGGGGTTGAGATCCGTGTCGCTAAAAGCTGCAGCCGAAATGGTGGTGCCTGCTCCATCAACAGCGGTGGGCTGCGGCAATGTTGGCGCCGTCAAAGGAACGGCGTACACGGCGATGTCGCCAGTGAGCTTCGGAGGGGTCGGATGTTTCGTTCCCATCAGCGAGGCCAGCAGGTCGAATATTTCCAGTTGTTGATAGGGGCCCGTCACGTCAGGGAGCGGGGCGAGTTTGCCGGTGAAGCGTTTGCCGCCGGCCAGTTCCGTCTCGCTCCAGACGATTTTCTTCATCGCCTGTTGCGGGGTAACCCACGGGCCGCCCGTCTCCGACCAGCCGGGAGACGAGGCGATTGCCAGCTCGAGACCGCGCTTGTCTGCTTCCGCTGCTGCAAAGCGAAACGCGTCCTTCCATTCGGGTGTCATGTAGACGAGCCGGTTCTTCACTCTGACTGGAGTGTCGAGGTTGATATCGAAATTCTGGAGCCCGCCGATGCCCATGCGAGCCATCCAGTCGATATCTTTGGCGATCCCGTCCTTGGTGATGTTTCCGTTCATCCAGTGCCACCACACGCGCGGACGGGCTGTGTTAGGAGGATTCTGAAATCCATCCTCCAACGAGGCGGCGGGCTTCTCGCTCGGGTCGGCCCAGCCGGTTTGCGGGAGCATCGCGGTACTCGCGATCAACGCCGCTGCGATCAACCTTACACCTTGCCTTTTCATCATCAGTCTCCTTGGTCGGCGGTCATCGCCGCCGCATTGTCGTTCGTTCAAAATCGGGCTCGCGATTTCGCCGTGGCGCTTTTTAGCCCTCGTTCGGGATCCGAAGCCTCAATCCTTCCATGAACGCGCACGCATCTTTACGGTGACGACAGGTCCGAGTGTTTCGGCGCTGTCCCCATAGGCAAAGCCATAATCGCCTTCGGCTATCGTCCAGCCGTTGCCATTCCAGTCGGCGAGCAGGCGCGGATCGATCTTGAGCTTGACCCCCGTGCTTGATCCTGCGGCAAGTTCGACACGCTGGAAGCCTACAAGCCGTTGTTTCGGCTTTCCGTCGCGGCTCACGAGATAGAGTTGCGCCACCGTCGCGCCGCTCCGCGGACCCGTGTTGCGAACGGTCAACGTCGCGTCCAATCCGCGCACCTTGAGATTCTCGTTCGCGAACGTTGTGTAAGAGAGGCCAAAGCCAAACGGGAACAAGGCCTTCTGGCCGCTCCGCTTGTTCCACCGATATCCGACGTCGGAACCTTCAATATCATAATCTGCCGTGAGGCCGTTGGCCCGTGCCTCGGGCACCAGTCCGAAGAAATCGGGTTCATACTCGAAGAAACCGTCGATGACCGCTCGCGGAAGCTGGCTCTCGGCAGCGGGGAAGGTGATGGGCAGCCGGCCGGACGGGTTGGTATCGCCAAACAACACCGAGGCAATCGCCTCGCCGCCGCGCGCGCCCGGATACCAAGCCTGGAGGACAGCGGCGGTCTTGTCGAGCCACGGCATAAGAACGGGATTGCCGGTTTCGAGGACGACGATCGTGTTCGGATTGGCCGCAGCGACCGCAGCAATCAGTTCGTCTTGCCCTGCAGGAAGAGATAGATCGGCCTGATCATAGCCTTCCGTCGACCATTTCGTCGCGAAGATGATCGCGACATCGGCTTTCTTCGCCGATTCCACAGCATCGCGAATTTCCGTGCCGTCGCGGAACGTCACGGTCGTCTGTGGCGCGAGCGACTTGATAGCGTTCATCGGTGATGAACGATGGAAGTTGAGTCCCGCGAGCGCAGCGAACGGGCCGTCCACAGGCCGAGGAATGGAGGCGACGGCGCCGCCTTCCCCCTGCACCTGGCTCGAGCCGCCTCCCGATGGAACCCCGACGCTCGCATAGCCGCCGATAATCGCAATGCGGCGCGCCGTCTTCGCGAGGGGAAGGACGTCGCGGGAATTGCGGAGCAGCACGATGCCCTGCTTCGCGATCTCTTCGGCAACCTTGGCATTCTTTGCAAAATCAATCTTGCCGCCCGGTTTCGAAGGGTCGCTGTCGAGACGATTTGCATAGATTGACCAGAGGATACGCTTGTTCATGTCGTCCAGTCGGGCGGCAATTGCAGGGTCCTTCGCTGCCGCGTCTGCCAAAGGCTTGGCAAGGAAAAGGCCCTTGTCGAATTCTGCCGCAGACTGCTGATCGAGACCCTTGAACGCGGCCTCGACACCCGGGACGGCACCCCAGTCTGACATGACGAATCCCTTGTAGCGCCAGTCGTCCTTCAGGACCTTCTGAAGCAGATATTCGCTGGCACACCCCGGCTCTCCATTCACAAGATTATACGAGCACATCACCGATCCGGGGTTTCCGATTTCGATACCCAGTTGAAAGGCGAGGAGGTCGCTCTCGCGCGCTGCCGCGTCCGCAAGCTTCGAGTTGACCACCTTCCGGCCGGTCTCCTGCCCGTTGATCGCGAAGTGCTTGATGGTGGAGATGATATTGTTCGACTGGATGCCGACGATCGAATTGCCCGCAAGCACCCCGGATAGGAGGGGGTCTTCTGAAAAATATTCGAAGGTCCGCCCATTTCGGGGGTCTCGCATGAGGTTGACGCCACCTGCGAGGAGAACGTTAAAGCCTTTCGCTCTAGCTTCGCCGCCAATCATCGCGCCGCCTTCTCGCACCAAGGCCGGGTTCCAACTGGATGCCTGAGCCAGAGCCGAGGGAAGGGCTGTGGCCCCATCGCCGCGCGCTCCGAAGAGATAGGTGACCCCCAGCCCTGCGTCGGTTTCTTTCAGCGCGGGTATGTCGAGGCGCGGAATGCCAGCGACATAACCCGCCCCCGGAATCGCATCAGCAGGCGCCTTGGGCGAGTGCGGAAAGATGGGAAGCGGCATGATTCCATGGGTCAGGATCGTCTTCTCTTCCGCCGTCATCTGCTTGACGGTGGCAGACGCCCGGTCCGCAGCCGTGTCCTCCGCGGCGTATGACATAGGCGCCAGGCTTAGCGTTGCCAGGGCGACAGCGGACACGACATATTTCAGCGAGGACGAACCTGGCGCGAAGGTGCGGCACCCGGGACGGACGAAGCCTCTTTCTCCTAGTCCAGACGGGCCCGAGCCTATGAAAACACTGTCCATTCTAATCTCTCCCTGGCGCCAAATGATGGTAAGCGATGTTCTCAGGCCACGGCAGTCCACGGCATGAGTTCGCCGACGCTGTTCGCCGGATGGCCGTTGGCCAATTTTTCGAGCGTTTGCGTCAGC
>PHEM01000389.1 GCA_002842935.1 Alphaproteobacteria bacterium HGW-Alphaproteobacteria-13
GAAATCGGCGGCGGCCTTGTCGGCCATTTCCTTGATGTCGGCGCCCGCCGCGAACGCCTTGTCGCCCGCGCCCGTCAACACGGCGCAGCGCTGGCCGGGGTCGGCCTCGAACGCCGCAAAGGCGGCGATCAGATCGTCGAGGACGTTGGAATTGAGCGCGTTCAGCGCCTGCGGGCGGTTCAATGTCACCAGCGTGACGGCGCCGCGCTGTTCGACGAGGATGGTTTCATAGGTCATTCTTCAATCTCCGATTACCGTCACCCCGGACTTGATCCGGGGTCCCGCTTTGCGACGCGGAAGAAGCGGGACCCCGGATCAAGTCCGGGGTGACGTTGCTAGCTGAGCGGTGTCCATTTCTCATCTTCGGGCAAAGGCGCGAAGATCGCGTCGATCCATGCGTCCGTCATCGCTTCCGGCGTCGGCGGGTTCCATTGCGGGTTGTTGTCCTTGTCGACGATCAGCGCGCGGACGCCCTCGATGAAGTCGTGCATCGCGACGACGCGGCTGCCGATCGCATATTCCTGTGCCATCTCGGCCGCGAAGTCGGGCATGGCTGCGCCTTCCTTGAGCTGCCGCAGCGCGACCTTGCAGGTCTGAGGCGACTTGGTGCGCAGCGCATCCAGTTCCTTCAGCGCCCAGTCGCCGCCATCGCTCTCCAGCGCGGCGAGAATATCCTCGTAGCGGTCGCTGGCGAACAGCCGGTTGATCTTGTCGATCCGCGCCGTGATCGCGGCGGGCGGCGGCGTCGCCGACAGTTCGCCCAATATGCCGCCGATGCGGTCGGGATGCGCGGCGATGCGTTCCTTCGCCTCCGCCAGCCGTTCGGACGGCAGATAATGCGTCGCGAGACCCAGCGCGAGGCATTCCGCCCCGTCGAGCCGCGCCCCCGTCAGCGCAAGGAACACGCCGACGCGCCCTTCCAGCCGCGGCAGATACCAGCCGCCGCCGACGTCGGGGAACAGGCCGATCCCCGTTTCCGGCATCGCGAAGCGCGTGTGTTCGGTCGCGACGCGATATGGGGCGGGCTGCGAAATGCCGACGCCGCCGCCCATGGTGATGCCGTCCATGAAGGCGGCGACGGGCTTGGGATAAGTGAACAGCAGATGGTTGAGGCGATATTCGGTGTGGAAGAAGGCGCGCGCCTCCACGCCGTCCTTCGCCCCGCTTTCCGCGAGCATCCGAATGTCGCCCCCGGCGCAGAAACCGCGCCCTTCGCTATGGTCGATGACGACGGCGCGCACGGCATCGTCATCGCGCCATGCCGCCAGCGCGTCGATCATCGCCTGACACATCGGCAGGTTGAGCGCGTGGATCGCCTTGGGGCGGTTGAGCGACAGGCGGCCGACGCCGCCGTCGATTGAAATCAGCACATCTTCCGTCATTGGCGCAACAAATCCCTTCCCACGATCATCCGCATCACCTGGTTGGTCCCTTCTAGGATCGAATGCACGCGCAGGTCGCGCCAGAAACGCTCGATCGGATAATCCTTCAAATAGCCATAGCCGCCGAACAATTGCAGCGCATTGTTGACGACGTTCGACCCGCCGTCGGTCGCCAGCCGTTTCGCCATCGCCGAAAAGCGCGTCTTGTCGGGCGCGTTCGCGCTGACTTTCGCGGCGGCGAGATAGAGCAGCGCGCGCGCCGCCTCCAACTCCGTCGCCATGTCGGCCAGCATGAACTGGGTGTTCTGGAAATCACCGATCGGCTGGCCGAACTGCTGGCGGTCCTTCACATAGACGACCGCCTCGTCGAGGCAGCGCTGCGCGCCTCCCAGCGAGCAGGCGCCGATATTGAGCCGCCCGCCGTCAAGCCCCGCCATCGCGAAACGAAAGCCGTCGCCTTCCGCCCCGACGCGGTTCGCCACGGGCACTTTCACATTGTCGAAGATCACCTGCGCGGTCGGCGAGGCATTCCAGCCGAGCTTCTTCTCCTTGGCGCCGAAGCTGACGCCCGGCATGTCCTTTTCGATGACGAGGCAGGATATGCCCTTCGGTCCCGGCGCGCCGGTGCGGACCATCGTCACATAGACGTCATTGACGCCCGCGCCGGAAATGAACTGCTTGGTGCCGTTGACGACATAATAGCCTGCCCCGGACCCCGATCCGGGGCCTTCCAGCACCGCGCTGGTCCTGAGCGCCGCGGCGTCGGAGCCGGAACCCGGCTCGGTCAGGCAATAGCTGGCCATGCGGTCCATGGTGACGAGATCGGGCAGGAAGCGCGCCTTGACATCGTCGCCGCCGAAGCGGTCGATCATCCAGCTCGCCATATTGTGGATCGAGATGAAGGCGCTGGTCGCGGGACAGCCATAGGCCATCGCCTCCATGATCAGCGCCGCCTCCAGCCGCCCGAGACCAATGCCGCCCGCTTCCTCGCTCACGTAAATCGCGGCAAAGCCCAGTTCCGCCGCCGCCTTGATGACGTCGCGCGGAAAATGCGCCTGCTCGTCCCACTCGGCGGCGAAGGGCGTGATCGCGTCGGCGGTGAACTTGCGCGCCATGTCCTGAATGGCAAGCTGGTCGTCGGTGAGCTGGAACTGGTCGGTCATCGTCATTCCCAAGAGAAGATTGTCCTCAATTGGCAGCCTTCGGGTTCCTGTCCTTCCTCGAACAGGTCGACTCGGTCGATGGCCGCCAATTGCGCCGCCGTAAACGGCCGCTGTGATCGGAAATAGGCTGCGCCCGCCGCGCCGTTCCACAGGGCGACGACATATTCGCCGTCCACAGGACGCTGCGCGAAGCGGACATGCCCTTTCGCATTCCGGCGCACGGCGACTTTTCCCCTGGGCTTGCTGGCCCAGCCGATCCCGTGGACCTCCAACGTGCCGAAGTCGCCGCTCCATCGGAATGTCCCGCCATGCATCCCGCCCGCCAGCACGACCACGCGCTCGCCGGGCTGCATGTCGATAATCGGCGAATAACCGCAAAAACGGCCCGGCCCTT
>PHEM01000390.1 GCA_002842935.1 Alphaproteobacteria bacterium HGW-Alphaproteobacteria-13
CTGCGACAGCCAGGCGTCGGCAACCACGCTTTTCGGCTACGTTCCGGATCTTGATCTTACGGAAGATGACACCCTTTACCCGTTTCTTCGGGAAGGCGAACGATCGTCCCTCGACTATGCGCTCCGCAAGACCCATTTCGACGGTTTGGAACTGATCCCGGCCAACCTTCGTCTGTTCAATTCCGAGTATGAACTCGCAGCGCGGATGGCGCAGGGCAATGGCTCGCTTCTCGATCGCCTGAAGGAAGGGATTGAAAGCATCTCGGATCGCTTTGACGTCGTTGTGATGGATCCTCCACCGGCCCTTGGCGCAATCTCCCTTTCTGTGCTGCGTGCGGCAAATTCGTTGGTGGTACCGGTTCCGCCAACCGTTATGGATTTCTCATCGACTGCAGCCTTTCTCTCGATGCTGGATGAGACGATTGAACAGCTCGCGGACCGTGGGCTCGCGCCGGAGCTGAAATTTCTGCGCTTCGTCGCTTCGAAAGTCGACGAGAACAAATCAATGCAGAAGGAGCTTCTCCAGCTCATGCGCACTCTTTTTGGGCATGCGATGGTTCGGACGCCGCTGAAGGATTCGGCCGAAATCGACAATGCGACAGCGCGTTTGATGACGGTATATGAGCTTGACGGTCCCGCCACTAGTTCGGCTGTGCGCAACCGATGCTTGAATTATCTTGATGGGGTAAACGCCGAAATCGAAGTCGATATCCGTTCGATGTGGCCCAGTCATCAGAAGCGTCTGCGCCAGGAGGCGTTGGCATGAGATCCCGGAATTGCACGCGTGCAATTCTGATAATGGGAGGGTTGCATGAGTAAGAAAAACAGCGGGTTTGCAGCCGATTTGACGGCAGGTATAGACCTGACCGATGATGGCGCGACGCCCCGTCGATCAAGCCTTGCCTCAAACGTGCTCACCGGCCGTTCAAACCGTCTTGCCGACCTTGCGTCCGGGTCGATCGTCAATCGTACACACGAGCTGGTGGATCCTGCCAAATGCCGGATGTGGGCGGGTCATAACCGTGATTACGCCTTGCTCAACGAAGAGCGGTGTTCGGATCTCATTGAGAGCATCAAGGCGCAGGGGCGGCAGGAAATTCCCGCGATTGTGCGCCGCATATCCGGTAATGAGGACTATGATTTTGAGGTCATCTGCGGCGCGCGGCGACATTGGTCGATTAGCTGGCTGCGGACCCATAATTACCCAGATTTCAAGTTCCTTGTCGATGTGCGTGAGATTGGCGATGAGGAGGCGTTCAGGCTCGCCGACATCGAGAACCGCGCCCGCGACGATCTCACCGATCTTGAAAGGGCGAGGGACTATCTCCGGGCACTCACCGCATACTATGACGGTCGCCAAAAGACGATGGCCGAGCGTCTGAAGGTCTCTGAAAGTTGGCTCACGCGATATCTCGATCTCGCCCGCCTTCCAGAGGAACTGACCAGGGCATTTGCCGAGCCGCAGGAGCTTGGCATTCGCAATGCTATTGCGCTCAAGGCATTGCTCAAGCCGGATGATCGCAGGGAACGCGCCTTCAAGGAGGCTGCGCGGTTAGCTGACGAACGCAAGGCAACCGGGCAGTCGATGCCAGTGATTGATGTAATCAAGGCACTGTCACTCGCTGTAGACCGCCCCAAGAAGTCAGGTTCCCCCAAAAAGTCAGGAAAGGCCGAAACGGTCGCAAGTGCGAGTGGCAAACCCGTACTTCGGATCGAGGGCGCTGATCGCAAGGGCATCCGCCTCACGCTACTGAGCAAGGGCGGTGCAACGCGGCAAGAGGCGGAAGAAGCTGTGCGGGCGGTACTAGACCAGTACTGGACGTAAAACGCGTTGTCTTTCCAATTGGCATAGCAACAAATCGCCTGGGTGAATCAGTCGGACTCGACTGATTCAAAATTCCCGTTGGATTGCACGATACCTGTTGCAGCATTCATGCGCGCATGGACAACCTGACCAACGGCAGCTTCATCTGGCTCGAGGCAATCTGCGCCGAGCGCAATGTCGCGCGTCACTACGCAGTAGCGATGAGCCGCGACCTTTTCGGAACGTCGATCGTCGAATTTGCCTGGGGCCGGATCGGATCACGCGGGCAGGGGAGGGTGGTCTCGTTTACGAGCGAGGTCGAGGCGACACGCTTTGCCCGCCAACTGCTGCGCCGCCGGGCGAGTGCGCGCAGGCGGATCGGGGTGGCGTACCGCGAAGTCTCATTCTAGCCGCAGGAGGCTCTCAGGAGGCCATCTGCTGGCGTTTGGGGGTCAGGGCATGGTCTCCGGGGCGTAAGGCGGCCAGATCGGCCTTCTCGAGCGCCCGGGCGGCTTGTGAGGCGGTACGGCGGGTCACGCCGAGCGCACGGGCCAGTTCGGCGCGGGTGAGGGGCCCCAGCCCGCTAATCAGCTGCCACATCGCAGGCGCCTGCGACGAAGCGTAGAGGTCCGCGAGGCGCTCGTCACCGCGCGCAACCATTGCCGTAACGCCGGCGAGGTCCGTTGCCACGTCACCTGCCGCAGCGCCGATCGCGCTCGCCAGCAGGGCGGGGAGGGGGCTTTCGGGTTCAGCGCGGAACAGCGCACGCGGCGTGAGCCCGGCGAGAGCCAAAGGCGCCGCTCCCAACCCGAACAGCTGCGGCCGCATCGCTGCGGCAAGTGAGGCAGCCCAGGCGCTCCCGCGCGCGGCGAACCGCTGGAACACGCGGCCCTCGATCAGCACCTCCTCGCTGCCGCCCTCGAGAAAGTCGACTTCATTGATGCGGAGCTGGCGGAGCCATTCGGTCAGGGCTGCTAGCGGGTCGCGCGCCGGCAGCAGGGCATCGAGCCGTTCCAGCGCCCGGTTGTCAGCCGACAAAATAGGCTACATTTCAATAATATCATGTAATATCAATATATTACATCGGATGCTCTGCGAGTAATTCTGTCTAGGGCAATATACAC
>PHEM01000391.1 GCA_002842935.1 Alphaproteobacteria bacterium HGW-Alphaproteobacteria-13
GGATGCTCGGCGATT
Source organism: Alphaproteobacteria bacterium HGW-Alphaproteobacteria-13 (assembly GCA_002842935.1). GTDB lineage: Bacteria > Pseudomonadota > Alphaproteobacteria > Sphingomonadales > Sphingomonadaceae > Sphingopyxis. The sequence goes on from PHEM01000391.1 coordinate 16, forward strand.
CCCACGCCCCAACAAGCGCCGCCGGGGCATCCGGCGGAGCCTGCCGTCGCTCCCCCTCCGGTAGCGGTGGAAACATCGCCCCGGAAGCCCTGGGACGAACGCGAACTCGACAGCGGCGCCTGGCGCTATGAAGCGGCGAACCGGCGCGCCCTTTTCGTTCCGACCGGCGGCAGCGAGCCGTTGACGTCCATCGAATGCCGTGGCGGCGAGGTGCGCCTGAACGCGATGCTGCTCGCCGTGCTGGGCAGCGACCAGTTCGTCGATGTCGATCTGAAAACCAGCTTCGGCACGGACCGGCTGCGTTTCCAGCACGGCGGCGTCAGCCTGCCCGCCCGCGACCCGCGGCTCGACAGGATCGCGTTCAGCCGCGGCCGCTTTGCCCTGGAGGCCGTCAACGGCGGCGGCCAGACGACGCTGCCGGTGCAGCCGGAGATCGGGCGGGTGATCGAGGATTGCCGGTAAGAAAAAGAAAAATCTCGCACAAAGGCACGAAGGCACAAAGAGGGCACACGGATCAGCCGGATGGCGATATAAAGCACTGCCGTGTCCCCGCGAAAGCGGGGACCCATCTCCCGTTCGTGCAAGATGGAACCAGCCGGAGATGGACTCCCGCCTTCGCGGGAGTACACAGCTTTATTACGCGAGGATGATCACGCTCCACAGGGCGTAGGAACACCCTCTTTGTGCCTTCGTGCCTTTGTGCGAGATTATTTTTCCCGCTATGCCCCCAGCCGCACCGTGCCGCCCCGGATCCAGCCCCAGCGGCACGGACCCTGATATTCGCGCGCATTGGGCACGGTCTTGCCGACGCCGCACATATCCTCGTCGGTGCCGGGAGCCGAAAAGACGATGCCGAACCAGGCGTCGTCGTCCGCCGCCTCGCACAGCGACACTTTCGCGCCGCCCGCGAGCTTCGCCTTGACGGCGCGCGTCTCGCCCGGCGCCCAATAGACGTCGGTGCCGCCGTCCTTGACGCGGCTGATGCTGGAGCAGGCGGGCAGGCTGGGACCTTCGGTGCCGATCATCACCGCGCGCGTCGCCAGCGGCGCGCCCGCGACGGCGGGGGCGTTGTCGGCGGGCGGCGCGGGCTGGCTGCACGCGCCTATCGACAGGAGGACGGGCGACAGGAGGGCAAGAGCGGCGAGGGGAAGCGAGAGGCGCAATGTCATCGCCTGAAACTAGCCGCCCGCGCGGTCCCGCGCAACGCCCCTCGTCCGCCGGTGGGATGATGCGGCGGCGCGGCATTTTCGCTTGGGTTTTGCGGTCCCGGACCCTATATAATCGATATGACAGAAGCCACCGGAAACGGCGCGCCCGACAGCGCCTCCAAACAACCCAACACCAATGCCTATGGCGCCGATTCGATCAAGGTGCTGAAGGGTCTCGACGCCGTGCGCAAGCGGCCCGGCATGTATATCGGCGACACCGACGACGGGTCGGGCCTGCACCATATGGTGTTCGAGGTCAGCGACAATGCGATCGACGAGGCGCTGGCGGGGCATTGCGACCTGGTGCTGATCACGCTGAACAGCGACGGGTCGGTCAGCGTCGAGGACAATGGGCGCGGCATCCCGACCGACATCCACGCCGAAGAGGGTGTGTCGGCCGCCGAAGTCATCATGACGCAGCTCCACGCGGGCGGGAAGTTCGAGAATACCAGCGACGACAACGCCTATAAGGTGTCGGGCGGCCTGCACGGCGTCGGCGTCAGCGTCGTCAACGCGCTGTCGGAATGGCTGGAGTTGACCATCTGGCGCGACGGGCAGGAACATTGGATGCGCTTCGAGCATGGCGACGCGGTCGGTCCGCTGGTCGTGCGCGGTCCCGCGCCTGCCGGAAAGAAGGGAACGCGCGTCACTTTCTGCGCCTCGACCGACACGTTCAAGAATGTCACCGAATTCGATTTCGAGAAGCTGGAGCATCGCTATCGCGAGCTGGCCTTCCTGAACTCGGGCGTCCGCATCAAGCTGGTCGACGCGCGCCATGCCGAGCATCAGACGCACGATCTGTTCTATGAAGGCGGCATCGGAGCGTTCGTCCAGTGGCTCGACCGCAACAAGACGCCGCTGCTGCCCGACCCGATCACCATCTCGTCCGAACGCGACGGCATCGGCATCGAAGTCGCGCTGGAGTGGAACGACAGCTATTATGAAAATGTCCTCTGCTTCACGAACAATATCCCGCAGCGCGACGGCGGCACGCACCTTGCCGCCTTTCGCGCCGCGCTGACGCGCACGCTTAACGGCTATGGCGACAAGTCGGGCCTCTTGAAGAAAGAAAAAGTCAGCCTGACGGGCGAGGATATGCGCGAAGGGCTGACCGCGATCGTCTCCGTCAAGCTGCCCGACCCCAAGTTCAGCAGCCAGACCAAGGACAAGCTGGTGTCGTCGGAGGTCCGCCAGCCGCTCGAAAGCCTGATGGCCGACCGCATGACCGAATGGCTGGAGGAAAATCCGGGCCATGCCAAGACGGTGGTGCAGAAGATCGTTGACGCCGCCGCCGCGCGCGAGGCGGCGCGCAAGGCGCGCGAACTGACGCGGCGCAAGGGCGCGATGGACATCGCCAGCCTGCCCGGCAAGCTGGCCGACTGTCAGGAACGCGACCCGGCGAAATGCGAATTGTTCCTGGTCGAGGGCGACTCCGCAGGCGGGTCGGCCAAGCAGGGCCGCGACCGCCATGTACAGGCGATCTTGCCGCTAAAGGGCAAGATTTTGAACGTCGAGCGCGCGCGTTTCGACCGCATCATCTCGTCGAAGGAAGTCGGCACGCTAATCCAGGCGCTCGGCACGGGAATCCGCGACGAATTCAACCTCGACAAGCTGCGCTATCACAAGATCGTCATCATGACCGACGCCGACGTCGACGGCGCGCATATCCGCACGCTGCTGCTGACCTTCTTC
>PHEM01000392.1 GCA_002842935.1 Alphaproteobacteria bacterium HGW-Alphaproteobacteria-13
CGCGAACAGGGCGGTGGCCATCATCAGGGACGCGGCGACGGCACCGGAAAAGCGACGGCTGAACATGAAAAGGCGATCCCCGCACATACATGGGCTTGTCTTCAAGCGTTGGACGGCCCTTGCCACAGCATCCGCGCGCCACCACACCGCCGTGCGACGAATGGCGCCGATGATGCGGTGGATGGGGCAGCTATTTGTTAACCCTTGCGGTTCGCCGCGCGTCGGTCTCCGTTCGTCGCCGTCAGCTGGCGATGGCCAGCGAATCGTCGGGCCGCCGGAACAGCGCGAGCACATCGTGGGCAGGCATGGGGCGGCCGTAATAATAGCCCTGGATGTTGCTGCACCCCAGCGCGCGGAGCGTATCGACCTCGACTTCCGTTTCCGCCCCTTCGGCGGTGGTCGACATGCCCAGGCTGTCGGCCAGCGCGACGACGGCGCGGATGATCGCGATCGATTCGATATTGCCCTTCGCGGCGCCCGCGACGAAGCTGCGGTCGACCTTGATCGTCGAGAATTGCGTCTTGCGCAGATAGCCGAGCGAGGAATAGCCGGTGCCGAAATCGTCGAGCGACAGGCGGATGCCGAGCGCGATGAGCTGGTCGAGAAGCTGCGCCGCGCCGCCGCCGTCGCGCAGGAAGACGCTTTCCGTGACCTCGATCTCCAGCCGCTGCGGCGGCAGGCCGCTCTGCGCGAGCGCGGAGACGACGACCGAGGCAAAGCTGGGATCGGTCAGCTGTTCGGCCGACACGTTGATCGCGACCTTCAGGTTCGACGGCCAGCGCATCGCCTCCGTACAGGCCGTGCGCAGCACCCATTCGCCGATCGGCGAGATCAGGCGGCTGTCCTCGGCCAGCGGAATGAAACGGCCGGGCGAGACATGGCCCAGCTTCTGGCTGTGCCAGCGGATCAGCGCCTCGAACCCGTTGAGGATGCCGTCGGCGGCCGTCACCACGGGCTGGAAGAACAGCTCGAACTCGCGGCGTTCCAGCGCGCCGCGCAGTTCCTGTTCCATCACCCGGCGCTCCTCCGCCTGTGCGTGGAGCGAGGCGACATAGGGGGCGACGATGTTGCCGCCCCTGTCCTTGGATTTATAGAGCGCCAGGTCGGCGTTGCGCGTCAGCGTCTCGACCGTCGCGCCGTCGCGCGGGCCGATCGCATAGCCGATGCTGGCGCCGACGAACAGCTGATGGTTGTCGACGACATAGGGGCGGTTGACGTCCGCGATGATCCGCTGCGCCAGCTCTTCGGCCGCGGCCGGGGAGGGGACATTGTGAAGCACGACCGCGAATTCGTCGCCGCCCAGCCGGCCGCAGGTCATGCCCGGCTCCAGCATGCTCTTGAGCCGCGCCGCGACCTGCGCGAGCAGCTTGTCGCCGACGGGATGGCCGAGCGTGTCGTTGACGGCCTTGAAGCGGTCGAGATCGATCATCAGCATCGCGCAGCGCGCGTTGGCGCTTTGGGCATGTTCGAGCGCGCGGGCCAGATCCTCGTTGAGGCTGAGGCGGTTGGGCAGGCCGGTCAGATTGTCGAAACGCGCCATGCGGGCGATCTGTTCGGCGGTGGCGCGCTGTTCGGTGACGTCGGAACCGACACCGCGAAAGCCCAGGAACTTGCCCGTCTCGTCAAGGCGAGGGGAGGCCGAAAGCTCCCACCAGCGCTGCTTGCCGTCGATGGTGATCGGGATGACCAGATTGGAAAAGCTCTCGCGCCGCTTCATCCGTTCGGCCATGTCGTGCAGATTCGCCGGGAATTGCCCCGACTCCCACGCATCGCCCGACAGCGCCTGGAGCAGCGGGACGCCGTCCAGATCCTCGGCCGCGACGCCCAGCGCAAAGGCGAGGCGCGGCGAGATATGGACGAGCCGGCGGCTCCTGTCGGTCTGCCACAGCCAGTCGGCGGAGGTTTCTTCGAACTCGCGCAGCAGCAGGCTGACCGTCTCGCTCTTTTCGTGGAGCGTCTCCTCGGCGCGGCGGAAGCGGATGTGCGTCTGCGCGAAACGCAGGCAGAAAAAACACAGCAGCACGGCGGCGACCAGCGCGACGACCGCCAGTTGCGGCGCCCCGGCCAGCGCCAGCGCGGCGGCCGCCGACAGGCTGACGGGGACGATGTAAAGCGCGCAGGCCAGCGGGACGCTGTGCGCCAGCATCGCCGTCGTCAGCATCATCAGCAGCGCGATCGTCCACAATGCCAGCACGACCTCCAGCGGCGGCGACAGGCCGTGCAGCCAGAAGGGAACCGACCAGATCAGCGCCGAATAGCCCGCATGGTGATGGCACAGCCGATAGTCGGCGATGTGGGAAGTCTTGGGATCGCCCAGTTCGCGTCCGGCAAAGACATGGCGCGACCAGATCGCGAACAGCAACGCCGCTATCAGCCAGGCGCATATCAGGGACGCGGGAACTGTCGGGACCAGTGTCGCGGCAACGACCACCGCCATGCCCGCGCTCACCGTCAGGCGCAACTGTCCCTTGCCGCGAAGCGGTGTGAGCTGGAGCTGTCGGATATTGCCGATTCGCGCAGGTCCCGAACCCAGCCCCAGCAGGATTCGGGCGGAAATATCCTCGGCCATCACTTGATCGGTCAGCAGGCTTTTCACACCGCCTGCTTAGCGCCGATGCGTTACTTGAAGGTAACTGCGGCGCCCCTGCGAAGCATTTCTGTTCCTCGCCGGGACAGAACGGCCGCGTCAGGCGGCGATGGCGAGGGGCTGGATCTCGCCCGCCAGATATTGCGCGCGCGCTTTCGACCGGCTGAGCTTGCCCGAACTGGTGCGCGGCAGCGTGCGCGGCGGGATCAGCTCGACCAGGCAGTTCATGCCGGTGATCGCGCGCACGCGGTCGCGAATCGCCTCGCGCAGCGCGGCGCGCTCGCTATCGTCGCTGGTGCGGCACTGGACCAGCACGGCGGGCGGATGTCCTGCGGCCAGTGATTCTTGCCGTTGATGATGATCATGTCCTTGGCGCGCCCGACGACATAGATATAGCCGTCCGACAAATAGCCCATGTCGCCGGTGTCGAGCCAGCCGTCCTGCATGCAGGCCTCGGTCGCCTCGGGATCGCGGTAATATCCGGTCATCAGCGAGGGACCCGTGCACCAGACCTTGCCGACCGTCTGGTCGGGCAGGACGTTGCCGTTCTCGTCGCGGACCTCGATCGTCATGTCCTTCACCGCGCGGCCGCAATTGACGATCGCGCGATAGCGCGTCGGCCGGTCCGCGTCGCTCGCGGCGCCCGACAGCTCGGTCTCCTCGACCAGCTCGACGACGATGCCTTCGCCCGGCGGCATGATGCTGACCGCCAGCGTCGCTTCGGCCAGGCCATAGCTGGGCAGGAAGGCGCTCGCCTGAAAGCCCGCGTCGGCGAAGGCGTCGACGAAGCTTTGCATCACGTCGGGGCGGATCATGTCGGCGCCGTTGCCCGCGACGCGCCAGCGCGACAGGTCGAACCGGTCGGCGACCTGGCTCTGGCTGGAGATGCGGCGCGCGCAGATGTCATAGCCGAAGGTCGGCGAATAGCTGAGCGTGGTCCCTTCGTTGCGGCTGATCAGGTCCAGCCAGGCGAGCGGGCGGCGCGCGAAATCCTCTGTCTTCAGATAATCGACCGACACCTGGTTGGCGACGGGCGACAGGAGGCAGCCGACAAGGCCCATGTCGTGATACCAGGGCAGCCACGATATGCAGCGGTCGCTGTCCTGAAGCTCCATGCCGTGCGAATGCGCCGACAGATTGTTGAGCAGCGCGGCGTGCGTGACCGCGACGCCGTGCGGAAAGCGCGTCGACCCGCTGCTGTATTGCAGATAGCAGGTCTGGTCCGGCTGTTGTTCGGGCAGGCCGGCGACGGGCGCGGCGCGGCCTGCGAACTCGCTCCAGTCGATCGGCTCGACGCCTTGCGCTTCCGCCGCCTCGATCGCCATCGCGGCGATTTCGGGCGGAAAGAACAGCATCCGGGGATCGCAGCTCGACAGCTGGACGACAAGCTGCCCGACATAGGAATCGCGCCCGCCGAAGCTGGTCGGCAGCGGCAGCGGCACGGGCCACGCGCCAGCATAGATGGTGCCGAAGAACAGCGCCGCGAACTCGGCGCCCGTCTCCGCGATCAGCGCGATGCGGTCGCCGGGCCGCACCCCCGCCGCGATCAGGCGATAGGCGGCGGAAAGCGCGTCCGCCTTCAGCTCGGAATAGGGATAGGCGCGCACCAGCTTGCCGCGCGGATCGTGGAAATTCAGCCCGCGCGTGCCGGCCGCCTGGTAGCCCGACAGCACGATGCTGTTCTTCGCGTCCGGTAGCCGGCGCGCCAGGTGGTGCAGCACGCGTCCCCCCGTCGCCATGCCGGACGCGGACACGATGATGCACGGGAGACCGGCGTCGTGGATCGCCTTCGACTCCTCGACGTCGTGCGCTTCTACATCCAGGAGCGCGACGCGGACGTGCGGCGCGCGGCGGTGCGGGCCATCGTGTCCGTCCCGACCGACGAGGGGCTGCGCGACATCCAGGTGCAGAACCACCCGAAGTTCAAGAAGATCTACGAGGTCTCGAGCCCGCCGATCGTCTTCGATCCCGGCCAGGAGGTGGTCGTTCAGGACATCGACATCACCGTCGACCTGAACGCCGGCGCCTTCAACGTCTTCGACGTGCTGCAGCGCGGCTACGACCTCGTGCGCCGCAAGACCGGCGAGGACCTCGGCGGGCTCATCGCCTTCTGGGCGACCGGGACCGACACGACCGACACCTTCTACTGCTCGAAGCTCCTCTACGACGAGGGCGTCTGCACCGACCTCAGCACCGTCAGCGTGCAGGGCAAGGAGAGCGACCGCGACGAGTACGACGACATGGTGATCCTGCGCGAGCTCTTCCGCTTCGCCGTCGATCGCCTCAGCGTCCACGACCACCCGGGCGGCGAGGTCGACGGGACCCGCGACATCCCGGCGCGCGCGTGGATGGAGGGGCTCGCGACCTTCTTCGCCGACGACGTGCTGTCGACCCGGTTCTTCGTCGACAGCCGCCCGTACGGGGTCTACCTCGTCAGCGATCTCGAGGGCGCCGAGCGGGCGGTCTTCCTCGCCAGCGGGATGGCTGCCACCGCGATGGCCCACCTCGCGGTGCTTCGGCCGGGCGATCACTTCGTGTCGTCGCGGTGGATCTACGGCGGCACCCGGCAGCTCTTCGATGTCGAGTTCGCACGCCATGGCATCGGCGTCACCTACGTCGATCCCGCCAACCATCGGGAATGGCGCAAGGCGATCAAGGACAACACCCGCGCCATGTTCCTTGAGGCGGTGACCAATCCGCTGATGCGGGTGGTGGATGTCCCCGCTGTCGCCAAGGTGACTCACGACCGCGGTCTTGCTCTGCTGGTCGACGCCACTTTCGCGTCGCCGATCAACTTCCGGCCACTCGAGCACGGCGCCGATCTGGTGATCACCGGCCCGCAG